>DAIDAU010000077.1 GCA_027310465.1 Rhodocyclaceae bacterium | reverse complement strand
GGTGACGCCGCCGCCGGTCTTGGGCTTCGGCCAGTCGTAGGTCACGAAGCCCGAGCCGGCCTGGCCGGCGACCTCGTTGAAGGCGACGAAGAGGTTCTTCTTGCCGCCGGTCGACACCACCGGGCCGTCGATGCCGGCCTGCATGCTGGTGGCGCAGTTGAACTTCTCCGCCTCGAGCACCTTGCCTTCGAGCGCCGGCACCATCGGATGCATCACCATCTTCGGCACCGGAACCGTGAAGTCGTTGATCCAGAAATACTCGACCTGGTCGTAGCGCATCGCCTTGAGCGCTCCGATCGCCTGCGCCTTCGCGTCGTCCTCGCTCAGCGTGCCGTTCTTCTGCAGCTCGTAGTAATGCGCCATGAGGCTGTGCGCGGCTTCGACCAGATGGCGGGTCTTGAGCCGCTTTTCCGCCAGCAGGATGCCGCGCGAGGTCACGACGTCGATGGCGCTGCCGAAAATGACGGCGGACACGAACAGCAGCACCATCGCCCAGATCTTGTTGCGCACGCTGAGGCGATCGAGAAACTGAAACATTGCGTTCCCCTTCCAATCCGTTCTGAAAGCGGTTGCAGCGGTCTCCAGGCTGCGGCCGCAAAGCTATTTGTTTGGAATGGATATTACTTTTTGGGGAGTATATCAATGCTGGTGACGCATCGCAGCATTTCGTCGGGCGGAAGAGACGCGCGTCGCGGTTGATGACAGCGGCGACGGCGAAAGGGGGAGCCGATGCCGTGCGACGGCGTCACTTCCTGGCGCCCTTCACGCAAGTCCCGAGCCAGGATGACAGCCGACTACATTTCCTTCAGCCGGCGGTAGAGCGTCCGCTCGCTGATGCCAAGTTCCGCCGCCAACGCCTTGCGGCTGCCGCGGTGCTCGGCCAGCCTCGTCCCGAGCAGGCGGCGCTCCAACTCCTTCAAGCGGGCCGGCGATGATCCGGCAACGTTCCGTACTTCCTCGGGCAAGTGGCTCGGCAGCACCACCTCGCCGTCGCACAGCAGGCTCGCGCGCTCGAGGATGTTGCGCAATTCGCGCACGTTGCCCGGATAGCCGTAGCCGCAGAGCAGCTCGAGCGTCGGCTTGGCGAGCCCCAGCTTGCGGTCGCCGGCGACGCGCGCCAGGAGCGACTCGGCGAGCAGCGGAAGGTCGGTGCGCCGGTCCCGCAGCGGCGGCAGGTCGATCGGAAAGGTATTGAGCCGGAAGTACAGATCCTGGCGGAAGCTGCCGGCCTCCACCATGGCGCGCACGTTGCGGTGCGTGGCGGAGACGAGCCGGATATCGGCCTTGCGCGGCTCCGCGGCGCCCACGCGCCGGTACATACCCGTTTCCAGCAGGCGCAGCAGCTTCACCTGGATCATCAGCGGGATGTCGCCCACTTCGTCGAGGAACAGCGTTCCGCCGGCGGCCGCTTCGACCAGGCCCGTCGACCGGTTCACCGCGCCGGTGAACGCCCCCTTTTCGTGGCCGAACAATTCGCTTTCGAAAAGCGTCTCGGTGAGCCCGGAGCAATCGACCGCGACGAACGGCCCGGCGGCTCGCCGGCTGGCATCATGGATCGCCTTGGCGACCAGTTCCTTGCCGGTGCCGGACTCGCCCTGCAGCAGCACCGTGGCTTCCGACGGCGCGACGCGCGCCACCATCTCCAGCATGCGCTTGAACGCGGGCGAGCGGCCCACCAGGCCTTGCGCATGCGACAGTCCGCGCGCGACGGCCATCGGCTCCATCTTCTCGATGAAATAGACGATGTGTCCGCGGCTGCCGCGTATCGGCGAAAGCTCGATATTGACGTAGGCCTCGCCCCTGGGCGTGCGATGCAGGTGCAGCACGCGCTCGCGCTGACCCGACTGCAGGCTCTGCTTCAGCGGGCAGGTCTCGCCGGCCCGGTCGCACGGCATGGCGAAGCCGTGCGAGATGTCGAAGCAGGTGCGCCCGCTGAACGACTGCCCTTCGCCGACCAGCCGCTTGTAGGCGGCATTGGCCGCCAGCACCCGATACTCGCGGTCGCACAGTATGTGGGGCTCGGGCTGCGACTCGATGAAGGAAACGAGTTCCGGAAGCTGCGGAGCTTTCACGGCGGCGTCTTTCGCGGGATCGATGCTGCCATTCTGGCAGTTTCTCTGCCATACGGCAATTCTTGGCAGCCTCGCTCCAGCCGCCGCCCAAGCGGCGATCCGCTCGAACCGCCAGCCTCGACGGTCGCTTGCAGCGCTGACCGCTCGGCGCCGCCGATGGCATATGTCTTGCGAATACTTTCACGAAGTTGTGCCCACCAATACCATCACAGGAGAACTCAAATGGCATGGATCGAACTTTTCACCACGGACATCGGCTTGTTGAGCCTTTTCACCATCGCATTCATCATCGTGATGGCGGTCTACATCGTCTATTTCGTCAAGCAGCGCCTGGCCGAAGAGCAGGAAGCCGGCGGCGTGGCCGGCCGACTGCCGCACGCGCATTGACGTCGATCGAACCCGAGCGAGCCGGAGTTGCGCGCCCGACATCGAGACGATGGCGGTGGATAGCCTTGGGGATCGGCGTCTTTACGCTGGTCTCCTGGTACGTGCATCGCCCCGATGAACGGGCGCGGCAGCTCAACGACATCCTCGCGGAGAAGGCGAGCGCTCCGCTCAAGGCCTATCCCTACGAATTCCGCGTGCTGCGGACGGAAGGCGGCACCGCCGTCATGTCCACTCCGCGCAACTTCGACGTGCCGGCGTTCAAGATGATCGGCGCGCTGCATCCCGAGATCGACGTCCGGAATCCCAACGATCCCGCCTTCGTCGCGGCGGAGAAAGCGCTCGCCCAGATCCAGTCCGAAGCGATGACAATCGTGAAATCCCAGCCGGGCATCGACGGCGTGCGCTGGGAGCTCGACGCCGGCTGGCTGCGCGCCCATGGGATCGACGTTCCGGACGAAGCGCTGCCGGGACGCCGCTAATTCCGGGCAGCCGAATTGGGAGATTGATATTCGTATTGCGTGGCACATCGCAATAACAACTATCAGGATCTACGGCAGCCCCATGCGAGCCGCAGTCCGAAGCCGGCCCCTTGTGGTCGGTCGACCTTTCCCAAAGCGCGACCGCTCCGCTAGATTCTGCGAGCTGAGTTCTGCGAAAGCCGCCGTTGGCGGGCTTCACCCAATCGACCAATAACGGGCGTTCGGTCCATCGAGTGCTACGTCTCTTCCTTGCTGAAGAAGACGTACGGTCTCGGCATGCCGGCGGTCTGCTTTGGCGTGGATTGCTGCCGTCCAGGTGCTCAGCCGCGCCATGGCGAACTCATTATCCCGATTCAGAAGTACGACATTCGACGGGGATGTGCGGCCGGGGAATGCCCAGCCGCTTGTCGTCATGCGCTGACGGAAAGCGTCGACATCAGACTGCTGCCGTCGGGGGTGACGTTGTAGGTGCGCATCAGTTCCACGATCTGCTGCATGACCTTCGCCTCGATGTCGCTGGTTGAAGCGGACGTGCTACTGGTGCCAGACGTCGAGGATGAAGTCGTCGTCGATGACAAAGAGCTGGACGAACTAGACGAGCTCGATTGGTCGACTGCCATCGCTTCCTTGAAGCTCACCTTGCCGTCGCCGTTGGTGTCAGCCTTGTCGAAATTCGCGATGACGTTGGAGATCAGCGAAGAACGCTTGCTGTCGCTGGATCCGATCTGATCGAGTTGCGACTGCAGTTCGTCCTTGGTGAAACCGCTGTCGCTTTCCGGCGGCGGCGGGGGCGGCATTCCGCCGGCGCCGCTCATGCCGCCGCCCATGCCCATGCCGGGCATGCCGCCGCCGGCCTGCATGGCGGCGTTCATCATCTGGTCGGCGAGCTTCGTCAGTGTGTCGGTGAACTCCTGCTGGGTAACTTTGCCGTCGCTGTTGCTGTCGAGCGTCGAAAAGAGTTGATCGGCATCCGAGGTGGAAGACGTCGACGAGGTCGAGCTGATCTTCGAGAAAGCGCTTTCGAGATCGGTTTTCGACAAGTACCCCTGACCCGACGTGTCGAGCTTCGAGAATAACTGGGACGCCATGCTGCTGGCGAGACTGCTGATGCTACTCATGATGGTTCCTTTCCTGTTGTGATGGACGACGTGCATTGCGTGTCGCACGCAAGGGACGTTATGCAAGACATCGGCCGGAATGACCGCCAATTCAGCATCTGCGGCGTAAAAGCGGGTAAAAGCGCGTTAAGAATTTCGCATGCGGAACGTGCGTGACCGATGTCTTTGGCATGGACGGGCCTCCGCTTGCAGTCAGCCGGCAAGTCTTGCGTCGCGCTGCCGCATGTAAAGATGGGTTAATCATGTTTTCTGGCAGGAGCTTGCCGTACCTATTGACGGCTCGGCCCGTTGTAGCGCGGCAAGTCTTGCCGCTCATTTCATCTCCAGCCTTGCCAAGGGGTCACTCCAGTACGCCGCATCGCGCAGCAGCCATTCGCGGGCGACGGCGTCGTCTCTTACGGTGGCATCCAGGAAGGCGACCGAGATGCGTTCCACGATCATCGCTTGTCGCCGTTGCGCCGAGGCTGCCCGGCGCGAACTGTCCTGCCCGCCGGGTATGACGCGCGATGCCTCCATCCCGCCCGGCCCGTCCATTCCACCGGGACCACCCATGCCGCCCGGTCCGCCCATGCCGCCGCCTAAACGCGGATAGCGCGGCATGCTCGCAGGCGGCGCGCCGCCTGCCGTTTCTCCGTCGCGCGGGGAGGGACCGTCTGGTGCATAGGACGATCCGCCGCTACCCGCCAATGACTGGTGCGTCGCCTCCTCGAGAACCAGCAGGTACTTGTCGCCCGGATGTCAGCGACCGGCATATTCGAGCCACTTGAGGATCGGCATATTCGGGCCAGTGCATGATCGGCATATATGAGCCACTTCGTGACCGGCATATATGAGCCAGTCGATGATCGGCGTATTCGAGCCACCAGGAAGGGGAAAT
>DAIDAU010000069.1 GCA_027310465.1 Rhodocyclaceae bacterium | reverse complement strand
CTTCGCCGCCGGCACCGACAAGGGCGTCGGCTTCCACGAAAGCCAGGCCAAGGCCGAAGCGGTCGATCCCGCCAATGCCGTGAAGCTGGCCGAAATCGCCGCCGGCTTCAGGAAGGAGGCGGGCGAACTCGTGAAGGTCGCCGCCCACGGCGACAAGGAAACCGTCAAGGCGCAGTTCGCCAATTTGACGAAGGCATGCAAGTCGTGCCACGACGAGTTCCGCGTCAAGCCGTAACAACCGGGCCATGCAGGCGAAGGCAGCGGCATACCGGCGCCCGCCGCGGCACCGTAACGATTCCGTGGCTGCTTCAACGACAGCAGCCATGACGAACCGGTTGCTGCCTCGCCAACAGGATCCCAGACCGGCAACGATTCCCACCGAAGAGGAAATGCCCGGATTCATGGGCGCAACGGCGCCTCAGGATGGCGCCCGCCGTAAACGAAGTGCTTGGTATAGAAGCTGCTAACCAAGCAGAACAACATTACCCTGGAGTGCTCTCACCAATGTCCGTCGCCGCCATCAACGCCCGCAACCAGTTTCGCGGAACCATCAAGGAAATCATCCTCGGGCCGGTCGTGTCCGAAGTCGACGTCGAAACGCCGTTCGGCATCGTCACGTCGGTCATCACCACCCGCTCGGTGCAGGATCTCGATCTTCAGGTCGGTACCGAAGTTCTTGCGCTGGTGAAGTCGACCGAAGTCGCCATCGCCAAGCTCTGAGAACGCATCGGCGTCTTTCCATGAACTACGCGCAGCAGCAGCGTGATCCGCGCCGCCATTTCGTCGGTATCGGTTCGGTGGTTCTGATCCACGTCATCGTCGTCTATGCGCTGGTCAACGGCCTTGCGCGCAAGGTCGTCGAAGTGCTGAAAAAGCCCATCGACGTCAACATCATCGAAGAAGTCAAGCTAGCGCCGCCGCCCAAGACGCCGCCGCCGAAGATCGTCACGCCGCCGCCACCGCCGACTTACGTTCCGCCGCCGGAAGTCGCAATCGCGGCGCCGCCGCAGGCGGTGGCTGCAGTGACACAAGCGCCACCGCCACCGCCACCGACCGTCGCCGCACGGCCCGCCGTCGTCAATGTCGCCGTTGCTTGCCCCAACCATCTCGAAGTCCGCAACCGCACGCCCTATCCGCCCCAGGCAAGCCGCATGGGGTTGTCGGGCGACGTGCTGATCGAGTTCACCGTAACGCCCGCAGGCGGCATCGCCGACATCGCCGTGATCAAGTCGAGCAACAAGGTATTCGAAAGCGCCGCCGCCGCGGCCGTCGCGCAATTCCAGTGCATCGGCCAGGGCCAGGCGGTGAAAGTGCGCGTCCCGTTCATCTTCAGGCTCGAGAACTAGCTCGGCGCGATCCGTAATTCCCGTCCCCCAATCTGGAGAACAACATGAATGCACCGAAACGCCTCCGCGCGTTCCTGACCGCCCTGCTTATCGGGGCACTGACACTCGCGCCCTTCGCCGCCGGCGCCCAGGCGCTAGCCACCGACGTCCGGCCTGCCGCCGCGGCGGCGACCCAGACCGTCGACAATCCCTACGGCCTCGAAGCTCTGTGGAAAGGCGGCGACTTCGTCGCCAAGGGCACGCTGGGCATCCTGCTCGCAATGTCGATCGGCAGCTGGTACATCCTCTTCACCAAGCTCTACGAGCAGTTCAGGCTCGAGCGCTACGCCAAGGCCGCCAACAAGACGTTCTGGACGGCTGGCGGCGTTCGCCAGGCCATCGAGACGCTCGACGCGGACAGCCCCTTCCACTTCATCGCCAAGACTGCCGAAGACGCCACTGCGGACCATCGCGGCCTGCGCGGACATATCGACTTCAATACCTGGATCACCCAATCGATCCAGCGCTCGATCGAGAACATCCAGAGCCGCCTGCAGGACGGCCTCGCCTTCCTTGCCACCGTCGGTTCGACCGCGCCCTTCGTCGGGCTGTTCGGCACCGTCTGGGGCATCTACCACGCGCTGACCGCCATCGGGATCGCCGGCCAGGCCTCGATCGACAAAGTCGCCGGCCCCGTCGGCGAGGCCCTCATCATGACGGCCATCGGCCTCGCGGTCGCCGTGCCGGCGGTGCTCGGCTACAACTGGCTGGTCCGCCGCAACAAGACGGCGCTGGAAACCGTGCGCGCCTTCGGCACCGATCTGCACGGCGTCATCCTCGGCGACGTCGCCACGGCTGCGCAAGCGAAGAAGGCTCCGGTCGCAGTCGTCACTGCCGCCTTCGCCCACTGACGTCATGGCGATCTCCATCGGACAGGAAGGCGACGAGGACGAGGTCGTCTCCGCCATCAACACGACGCCGCTGGTCGATGTCATGCTGGTGCTGCTGATCATCTTCCTGATCACCATTCCGGTGGTCACGCACACGGTCCCCGTCGACCTGCCGAAGGAGACCAACCAGCCGCGCCAGACCAAGCCGGAGAACATCGAGCTGTCGGTCACGCGCGACGGCGGCGTGTTCTGGAACGAGCAGCGCGTCGCCGGCAACGAGCAACTCGTGACGCAACTGAAGGCCATCGCCGTCGCCGAGCCGCAGCCCGAGGTGCACATCCGCGGCGACGGCGCCGCGCCCTACGAGCACGTTGGCCGCGTGGTGCTCGCCTGCCAGCGCGCCGGCATCCTGAAGATCGGCTTCGTCACCGAGCCGCCGCCGCGCGGCTAGAGAGGATTCGACATGGCGATGCAACTGGGCCAGTCCGGCGCCGAGCCGGACGTGATGGCGGAGATCAACACGACGCCGCTGATCGACGTAATGCTGGTGCTGCTGATCATGCTGATCATCACCATCCCGATTCAGCTGCACTCAGTCAACCTCGACATGCCGGCCGGCAATCCGCCGTCGCCTGCGGTGAAGCCGGAGGTGGTGAGGATCGACATCGATGCCGCCAACGGCATCCGCTGGAACGGCGAGACGATCGCCGGAACGGCGGAGCTGGAAGCGCGGCTGCAAAACGCCGCCGCGCAGCGGATGCAGCCGGAACTCCATGTGCGGCCGGATCGCAGCGCGGCCTACAAGACCGTCGCAGCCGTGCTCGCCGCGGTGCAGCGGCATGGCCTCAGCAAGATCGGCCTGGCCGGCGGCGAGCAGTTCCTCTAGCGCTTGGCCGCGTAGGCGCTCTCGAGCGAGTCGATCAGCTCGCAGAAGAGTTCGCGCACCTGCGCCGGATCGCAACCCATGAGGACGGCGTCGTCGAGCGCGTCTTGGGCGATCTGGCGCAGCTCCGCGTAATTCTGGTTGAGCACCTTGATCTTCTCGAGGCAGGAGACGGGCGCGCCGTCCGGCGCGCACCAGAGGATGGAGGTTTCGATCGACGGCATGATGATTCAGATTGGAATGGCGCTCTCGCCCAGCGCGGCGTCCTCGTCGCCCGGCTCGAAGGCATCGCCTTTGCCGAGCAAGCCGAAGCGCTTCAGCTGGCTACGCAGGATGTTACGCGAAATCCCGAGCTGCTTCGCGCTGCGCACCTGGTTGCAGCCGCACTCCGCGAAGACGGTCGCCACCAGCACGCGCTCGACGTTCTCGTAGAGCGCCGGGCTCTCTTCGGCCAGCATCTTGCGCACCACCGCGGCGAGCTGCGCTTCCCAGCCGCTGGCCGCGCCCGATTCGGCGGATGCCGGCAGGCGCAGGTCGGCGGCGTCGATGCGCTGCTCGCGGCACATGATCAGCGCGAAGTGGATCACGTTCTCGAGTTCGCGGATGTTGCCCGGCCAGTCGTAGGCCAGCAGCCGGCGCTCGGCCTCGCGCGTCAGCGCAATGCCGCCGGCCAGGCCGAGCTTCCTGCCGTAGGCCGCGATGAAGTGCGCCGCCAGCGGCAGCACCTCCTCGCGGCGTTCTCGCAGCGGCGGCAGATTAACCGGCGCCACGTTGATGCGGTAGTAGAGATCGCGGCGGAAGTGCTCGTTGTCGACGGCGCGCGCCAGGTCGACGTTGGTCGCCGCCACCAGCCGCACGTCGATCGGCGTCGGTTTGCGCGAGCCGACGCGCACCACGCAGCGCTCCTGCAGCACGCGCAACAGCTTGCCCTGCAGCGACAGCGGCATGTCGCCGATCTCGTCGAGGAACAGCGTGCCCCCGTCGGACGCTTCGAACCAGCCCTGGCGGGCCTGCTGCGCCCCGGTGAAGGCGCCGCTCTCGTGGCCGAACAGTTCCGCCTCGATCAGCGTCTCGCTGAGCGCGCCGCAATTGACGGCGACGAACGGACCGCTGCGCCCGCTGTGCTCGTGGATGAAGCGTGCGACCAGTTCCTTGCCGGTGCCCGTTTCGCCGACGATCAGCACGGTCGCCTCGGTCGGCGCGAGGCGCTCCAGGTAGCCGAGCAGTTCGAGCGAGCGCTTGTCGCTGA
This sequence comes from Rhodocyclaceae bacterium, assembly GCA_027310465.1. Taxonomy (GTDB): domain Bacteria; phylum Pseudomonadota; class Gammaproteobacteria; order Burkholderiales; family Rhodocyclaceae; genus Nitricoxidireducens. The sequence goes on along the minus strand of DAIDAU010000069.1, from coordinate 12,480 downwards.
ACGTCATCGCCTTGGCACGGATCGACAGGGCCAACTCGCCCGCGTTGGGGAGCGTCAGGACTTTGAGGTGGGGGGGCTGGGACATGGCATGGCCGATACGCAATAATTGCGATAAAGCCTATCCCGATTGATATAGATCAAAAACGATTATTTTCTTCTAAGCTCATCCGCAACTCCTGCCGCGGAGGAGGCTAGCAGCGGAACCGGCTCACCAGTTGACCCAGCTCGGCGGCGATGCCGTTCATTTCGGCGGCCGTATCGGCCGTCGCCTGCATTGCCGTGCTGGTTTGTTCGACCATCTGCGCGATCTGTTCGACGCGCTGGGCGATGCTGTTGCTGGCGACGCTCTGCTCCTTCGTCGCGCCGGCGACCTCGCTGATGCTCGACATGGTCGATTGCGCCCCCTCGTTGATGCTCCGCAGCGACGCCGCGGCTTCGCCCGCGGAGCGGACGCCGGCCTCGATCTGGGGCAATACCGTTTCCATCACGCCCACGACCTGCACGGTGTCGGACTGGATGCCGGTGATCATCTCGTCGATCTCCAACGTGGCCGCCGAGGTGCGTTCGGCGAGCTTGCGCACCTCGTCGGCGACGACGGCGAAGCCGCGCCCCTGCTCGCCGGCGCGCGCAGCCTCGATCGCGGCATTCAGCGCCAGCAGGTTGGTCTGCCCGGCGATGTCCTTGATCACGCCGGCGATCGAGGAGATCTGGTTGGCGCGCTCCTCGAGCTTCGTGATGCGCGCCGAAGCGTCGCGCACGGTCGTCGCGATCTGATCGATTTCGCCGCTGGCCGTCTCGATGCGCGCGAAGCCGTCCTCGGACAGGGCCACGGACGTCTTCGAACTGGCCTCCGTCTCGCGGGCGTTGTCCGAGATATGGTTGATGCTGACCGTCATCTGCTCGATGGCCGCGGCCATCGACTGCGTCGCGTCGGCTTGCCGCTGCGCCGCCTTGGCGACCTCCTGCGCGGCGGTGTCGATGCGTCCGGCGCCCAGCGCCAGCCGATTGGCGCTCTGCGTGATGTCGGCGACCATCCTGCGGATCGACTGGACCATCTGCTCGGCCGACTCGAGGATGCTGCCCTTCGGCGATGCCGGGAACTCGATCGTCAGGTCGCCCGTCGCCACGCGCGACATGAGATCGATGGCGACCGTCGGCTCGCCGCCCAGTTGGCGAACGATGCTGCGCGAAACGAAATAGGCCACGACGGCGACCACCAGGAGGATCAGCGCCGACAACAGCACGTCGCGGACGACCGCCTGCCTGACGGCATCGTCGACGTCATCGACATAGACGCCGGTGCCGACGATCCACTTCCATTGCGGAACGGCCATCAGGTAGGCCAGCTTGGGCTTGGGCTCGTCCTGCCCCGCGCGCGGGAACCAGTATTCCACGTAGCCCCGGCCCGGTCCCTTGGCGATGTCGACGAAGGCGTCCCAGAGCTTGAACCCTTTCTTGTCGGTCTTGCCGAGCATGACCTGGCCTTCGAGCTTCGGGTTTCCCGCCACCATGAGGGCGCGCCCGTCGAAGTCGTAGATGAAGAAATAGTCGTCCTTGCCGAAGCGCACCAGGCGCAGGGCTTCCTTCGCCTGCTGCTGCGCTTCCTCGTGCGCGAGCTTCTGGTCGGATTCGAGCTTCTGGTAGTACGCGATCGTGCCCGTCGCTGTTTCGACCAGGTTCTTCAGCCGGTTGCCGTGCGCTTCCAGCGCCTGGCTGCGCGTCTGCATCACGCTGTTGGCGGCGAGCAGCACCAGGCCGGCCAGCACGACGGCGCCGGCGACCAGAAGCCGGCCGTTGACTCGCATGTTCTCGAACTTGATCATCGCGCCCCTCCATTCATCTCGTTGTTCGCACTGCTCGACCGGCGCTGACCGCCGGGCAGGAGGTACCGAATCGAACCTTAGCCGACGCGGGGATCATTTCAAGCCCGGCGAGGCCGACTCGCCGGGCGGGCGCGGGCGCGCCCATCGGATTCCAGACCTTCTTGCGCTGCCGATTATATGCCGAATAACTAGCCGATCCACTTCCGCGCGCTGCGGAACATCGCCAGCCAAGGCCCGTCCTCGCCCCACTCCTGCGGATGCCACGACATCTGCACGGTACGGAAGATGCGCTCGGGGTGCGGCATCATGATGGTGAAGCGGCCGTCGGCCGTCGTCAGGCCGGCGATGCCGTCGGGCGAGCCGTTCGGGTTGAACGGGTAGGTCTTCGCTACCGCGCCGCGGTTGTCGACGTAGCGCAGCGCGACGATCGCCTTGTCCTGCGCGGCCGACGCCGCGAACACCGCGCGGCCTTCGCCGTGCGAGACGACGATCGGCAGCTTCGAGCCCGCCATGCCCCGGAGGAAGATCGACGGCGAATCGGGAATCTCGACCATCACGAAGCGCGCTTCGAACTGTTCGCTGCGGTTGCGGTGGAAAGTCGGCCAGTCCTGCGCGCCGGGGACGATGGCGGCGAGGTTGCTCATCGCCTGGCAGCCGTTGCAGACGCCGAGCGCGAAGGTGTCGGGCCGCGCGAAGAAGGCGGAGAACTCGTCGCGCAGGCGGTCGTTGAAGAGGATCGACTTGGCCCAGCCCTGGCCGGCGCCGAGCACGTCGCCGTAGGAGAAGCCGCCGCAAGCGGCGAGGCCCTTGAAATCGGCGAGATGCACGCGGCCAGCCTGCAGGTCGGACATGTGCACGTCGTAGGGCGCGAAGCCGGCGCGCTCGAAGGCCGCCGCCATCTCGACCTGGCCGTTAACGCCCTGCTCTCTCAATATCGCGATCCTGGGGCGCGCGCCGGCGGCGACGAAGGGCGCGGCACAATCCTCATTGACGTCAAAAGTCAGTTGCGCGGAAAGCCCCGGATCGCCGGCATCGGCGACGGCGTCGAACTCCTCCTGCGCGCATTGCGCGTCGTCGCGCAGGCGCCCGATCTGGTAACTGACTTCGGACCATGCCTGCTGGAGTTCGGCGCGCTTCGCCGCGAACGCCATCTTGGCGTTGCGCCAGATGCGGATCTCGTCGCGGTCGTTCAGCGTCCCGACGACATGCGAGCAGGCGCCGAGGCCCGCGTCGCGCAGGGCCTGCATGACGGCGCTGCGATCGTCGCGGCGAATCTGCACGACGGCGCCGAGCTCCTCGTTGAACAGCACCTCGAGCAGGCGGTCGCGCATGCGGCCGCCGACGGCCTCGGGGAAGCGCTCGCTGCCGTCGACGTCGTTCATCAGCGCGTCGTAGCAGAGCGTGTCGAGGTTCAGCGACGCGCCGACGTGGCCGGCGAAGCTCATCTCGCAGACGGTGGCGAACAGGCCGCCGTCGCCGCGGTCGTGGTAGGCGAGCAGCTTGCCCTCCGCATTGAGCTTCTGCACGACGCCGAAGAAGGCGGCCAGCAGCCCGGCGTCGGCGTCCGGCGCCTCGGCGGCGGTGGTGCCGTAGACCTGCGCCAGCGCCGAGCCGCCGAGGCGGTTCCGGCCGCCGCCCAGATCGATCAGCACCAGTTCGCTATCGTTGCCTGGGCCGGCGTCGGCGTCGCGCTGCAGCTGCGGCGTCAGCGTCCGGCGCACGTCGGCGCAGGGCGCGAAGGCGGTGACGATCAGCGACAGCGGCGCGGTCACCTGCTTCTGCTTGCCGTCCTCCTGCCAGCGCGTGCGCATCGACAGCGAATCCTTGCCGACGGGAATCGAGATGCCGAGCTGCGGGCAGAACTCGAGGCCGACGGTCTTCACGGTGTCGAACAGCGCGGCGTCTTCGTTGCCGTGGCCGGCGGCGGCCATCCAGTTGGCCGAGAGCTTGATCTTGTCGAGCGCGCCGATCGCCGCGGCGGCGAGGTTGGTGATCGCCTCGCCCACCGCCATGCGGCCCGAGGCCGGCGCGTCGAGCAGCGCGACGGGCGTGCGCTCGCCCATGGCGAAGCATTCGCCGAGCGTCGTCTCGTAACCCATCGTCGTCACTGCCACGTCGGCCACCGGCACCTGCCACGGGCCGACCATCTGGTCGCGCGCCGTCATGCCGCCGACGCTGCGGTCGCCGATGGTGACGAGGAAGTTTTTCGACGCCACGGCCGGCAGGCGCAGCACGCGGAAGGCCGCCTCCCGGAGATCGACGGCGTCGAGATCGAGCGGCGGCACGGCGACCTTCGCGCGCGTGGCCGTGCGATGCATGCGCGGCGGCTTGCCGAGCAGCACTTCCATGTCCATGTCGACGGGGTTGTTGCCGAAGTGCTCATCCTTGACGACCAGCTCGCCGTCGCCGGTCGCCTCGCCGAGCACCGCGAACGGGCAGCGCTCGCGCTCGCAGAGCGCCTTGAATTCGGGCAGGCGCGCAGGATGAATGGCGAGCACGTAGCGCTCCTGCGCCTCGTTGCACCAGATCTCGCGCGGCGACATGCCGGGCTCTTCCGACGGGATCGCGCGCAGGTCGAAGGCAGCGCCGCATCCGGCGCCGTGCGCGAGCTCGGGCATCGCGTTGGAAATGCCGCCGGCGCCGACGTCGTGGATGGCGAGGATGGGATTCGCGTCGCCCATCTGCCAGCAGCGGTCGATGACTTCCTGCGCGCGGCGCTGGATCTCGGGGTTGCCGCGCTACACCGAGGCGAAGTCGAAGTCGGCGGTGTTGGCGCCGGTCGTCATCGACGAGGCGGCGCCGCCGCCCAGGCCGATCAGCATGCCAGGGCCACCGAGCTGGATCAGCAGCGTGCCGGGCTTGAACTCGATCTTGAACGAATGATCTGCCGAGATGTTGCCGACGCCGCCGGCGATCATGATCGGCTTGTGGTAGCCGCGCATCTCGCCGGCGAATTCCTGCTCGAAGGTGCGGAAGTAGCCGGCGAGGTTCGGGCGCCCGAATTCGTTGTTGAACGCCGCCGCGCCGATCGGGCCCTCGATCATGATGTCGAGCGCCGAGGCGATGCGCTCGGGCTTGCCGTACTTCGATTCCCACGGCTGCTCGTAACCCGGGATGTTGAGGTCCGAGACCGTGAAGCCGCACAGGCCGGCCTTCGGCTTGGAGCCGCGGCCGGTGGCGCCCTCGTCGCGGATCTCGCCGCCCGAGCCGGTCGCGGCGCCGGGGAACGGTGAAATGGCGGTCGGGTGATTGTGCGTCTCGACCTTGGCGAGGATGTGCGTGGTCTCGTCGATGTAGCCGTAGGCGCCGTCCACAGCAGGGAAAAAGCGCTTGATGTTCGCGCCCTCGACGACCGCGGCATTGTCCGAGTACGCGACTACCGTGCCCTCGGGATGTGCCTTGTGCGATTCGCGGATCATGCCGAACAGCGACAGCGGCTGCTCCTCGCCGTCGACGGTCCAAGACGCGTTGAAGATCTTGTGGCGGCAATGCTCGGAGTTCGCCTGCGCGAACATCATGAGCTCGACGTCGGTCGGGTTGCGGCCGGCCTTGGTGAAGTTCTCGACGAGATAGTCGATCTCGTCCTCGGAAAGCGCGAGGCCCAGTTCCGCGTTGGCGGCGACGAGGCCGGCGCGGCCGCGGCCCAGGACGTCCACGGTCGTCAGCGGCTGCGGCGCGACGTGGTGGAACAGCCGCTCGGCGGCGTCGATGTCGGACAGCACGGACTCCGTCATGCGGTCGTGCAGCTTCGCCGCCAGCGCCTGGAAGTCGAGCGGCTTGCCGACGGCGTGATAGGCGACGCCGCGCTCGATGCGCCGCACGCCGTCGAAGCCGCAGTTCCTCGCGATGTCCGTGGCCTTCGAGGACCACGGCGAAATGGTGCCGAGCCGCGGCGTCACCAGCAGCAGTTCGCCGGCCGGCGCCGCCGGCAGGGTCGCCGGAATGCCGAGCAGTTCCTTCAGCCGCGCCAGCTGGCGATCTTCCAGCGGCCGCTCGACTTCGGCGAAATACCAGTGCTCGGCCGCCAATCCCGCGAGCGACGGCACGGCCGCGCGCGCCTGCTCGGCGATGCGGGAAAGCCGCGATGTGGAAAAGGCGGCAATGCCGCGAAGCTTGAGGATTTCGGCCATGGGGAGAGCAGGAGGAAAGGCTTCGGGAAAGTGCGGATTATACCCGCCGCCGCTGCCCGCTCCTGCCGTCGGGGCGGCCCTCGGCGGCTCGCGAAGCCGCCAAGAGCCTTACGCAATCGATGTCTTCGGACTAGAGTGAAGTTCCGCAGGGAGGGATTCGACCATGACCGAGCCGACCCAGCACTGGGAACTTGCCCTCGATCAGCCGGGCAGCGCCGACGCCGTCGTCGTGCGCCGGGTCCTGGTCTTCGCGGTCATCGTCGCGGCGATCGGCGCCGGCATCGTCGCCTTCGGCCGCGTGCAGCTGGCGGCGTTCCCGCAGTTCGTCACGCTGCATGGCGGCTTCGTGTTCCTGGTCGATGCGATCACCAGCTTCGTGCTGTTCGAGCAGTGCCTCTACCAGCGCCGCGCCCTCTACGCCTGGCTGGGCTGCGCCTACCTGTTCACTTCGCTCGTCAGCGTGCCCTTCGTGCTCTCCTTCCCCGGCGCCCTGAGCCAGGACGGCCTGCCGCTCGTCGGCGCCAAGCAAAGCTCGATCTGGGCCTGGCATTTCTGGCACATCGGCTTTCCGGCCCTGGCCGCGGCGGCGCTGCTCGGCCGGCACGGCCACGGCAAGGCGCAACTGCCGCGCCCCCATGTCGAGCGGCTGATGCTGGCGGCGATGGCGCTCGCGGTCGCGCTGGCGCTCGCCGTCACGCTGGCCGTCACCGTGTTCCACGACAGCCTGCCGCTGCTGATCGACGGCCAACGCAGCCCGCTGTCGCCGGCCTTCTACCTTACCGGCGGCATCGCCGCCTCGATCACCGCCGTCGCGCTGGTCGCGGCGTGGCGCCAGGGCTGGCAGCGCCGCACCATCCTCCACCTCTGGCTGGCGGCGGCGCTGACCGCCTTCATGGCCGACGTGGCGGCGAGCCTCGGCGCCTACGGCCGCTACACCGCGGGCTGGTACTTCGGCCGCGTCGAATCGATGCTCGCCTCGAGCATCCTGCTGTTCGCCTTCCTCAGCGAGGCCGACCGGCTCTATCGCCACATCAGCGAGGCGCTGGGCGATCTGTCGCATGCCAACGACCAGCTCAAGCACATGGTCGCGGAACGGGACGCGCTGGTCGCGCAGCTGCGCCACAGCGAAGAACAGGTGCGCCAGCTCGCCTACTACGATGCGCTCACCGACCTGCCGAACCGGCGCCTGCTGCTCGACCGCATGGGACAGGCGCTGGCGCAGTCCCGGCGCCACCGCCATTCGATGGCCGTCATGTTCCTCGATCTCGACCGCTTCAAGCAGGTCAACGACACGCTCGGCCACGAGGCGGGCGACGAGCTGCTGAAGCAGGTGGCCCTGCGCTGGATCACCTGCATGCGCGGCGGCGACACGGTCTCGCGCTCGGGCGGCGACGAATTCATCGTCGTGCTGCCCGAGATCGGCCAGCCGCAGGACGCGGCACTCGTCGCCGCGAAAATGGTCAGTGCACTGGACGAGCCGATCCTCGTCGGCGAGCACCGCATCCGCGTCACGACGAGCATCGGCATCGCCGTCTATCCTGTGGACGGTGCCGACGACATCCAGGAACTCATGAAGAAAGCCGACCGCGCGATGTATGCTGCGAAGGCCCAAGGACGCAACTGCTACTGCTTCTACGGCGACGTCGGGGGCGCCGCGGACGCCGAAGCCGCGGCCTAGCGCGCCGACCGCGATCTGAACAACAAGGAAACGAATTCCATGGCCCTGACCCTGACATCCCCCGCCTTCGCGCATCAAGCCGAAATCCCGGCCAAATACACCTGCGAGGGCAGCGACATCTCGCCGCCGCTGGCGTGGTCCGGCGCGCCGGCGGGAACGCAAAGCCTGGCGCTGATCGTCGACGATCCCGATGCGCCCGATCCGGCGGCGCCGCTGCGCGTCTGGGTGCACTGGGTGCTCTACAACCTGCCGCCGACGTCGAAAGGCGCGGGCGAAGCGGTGCGCGTGCTGCCGCCCGGCACGCTCGAAGGCCTGAGCGACTGGCGCCGCACCGGCTACGGCGGCCCCTGCCCGCCCATCGGCCGTCATCGCTACTTCTTCAAGCTCTACGCGCTCGATGCCGTGCTGCCCGATCTGGGCCGCCCGACCAAGGCCAAGCTCGAGGAGGCGATGAGCGGCCACGTCCTCGCGCAGGCCGAGCTCATCGGCACCTACCAGAAGCGCTCGCGCACTTGAATTCCATGCCGGAAGCCGCAGATAGGGGCGGTTGACGGAGGAAACCCATGTCTGATTATGCCTACAGCGTCGGCGTCGCCGACTTCGAACAAAAGGTGCTCGCCGCCTCGCGCAGCGTGCCGGTGGTGGTGGACTTCTGGGCCGAGTGGTGCCAGCCCTGCCGCATCCTCAAGCCGATCCTCGAAAAGCTCGCGCGCGAATACGGCGGCCGCTTCATCCTCGCTAAGGTGAACTCCGACGAGAACCAGGAACTGGCGGCCGCCTACGGCGTGCGCGGCATCCCGGCCGTCAAGGCCTTCGTCGACGGCGAAATGGTCGACGAGTTCACCGGCGCGCTGCCCGAACGCCAGGTGCGCGACTTCATCGAGCGCCTGATGCCCTCGCCCGCCGAAACGCTGCGCCAGCAGGCGGCCGAGGCGCGCCACCACGGCAACGACGCGGCGGCCCTGGAACTGCTGCAGCAGGCCGTGGCGCTCGATCCGAAGTGCGAAACGGCGCAACTCGATCTCGCCGAACTGCTGCTCGACGAGGGCGCCCTCGACGAAGCGCAGCACGCCGTCGAAGCCGCGGCACAGACCGAAGACCCCAAGCACAAGGCGCGCGCCGAAGCGCTGACCGCCCGCCTGCATCTCGCCGTCAACGCCGACGGCGCCGACATTCCCGCGCTCGAGCGCACGCTCGCCGAGAATCCCGCCGATCTCGAAACGCGCCTGCAGCTCGGCAACGCCCTGGCCCTCGCGCACGACTACCGCGGCGCCTGCGAACAACTGCTCGAGATCGTGAAGCGCGATCGCAAGTGGAACGATGAGGCCGGGCGCAAGACGTTGCTGGCGCTGTTCAATCTGCTCGGGGCGAATCCGCAGTATGACGATTTGGTGCGGGAGTTTCGGGTGGGGTTGGCGCGGACGTTGAATTAGGGAATCGGCATTCATCGACGCTCGTGCCGCTTCTGGACCAGACCCGCAGGGCGTCGAGCCGAGGGTGGCGGGTGGTCGTCGACGCGTAGGTAAAGGAGGAGGCGGACGCCTTATCGCTCTTGTCCGCCGGGGGACACGAAGCGGCGGCGACCACCCGTCGCCCTTGGCGGTTAAACGCACAAGCTTTCCAATGCAATTAACCCCATTCGTCAAGTCTTGTAACCGCCCCCCGACCCCGCTAAAGTTCGCCGCCTCGCACTTTGACACCACCCCATGCTGCCTTCCATCGAACACCGCATTGCCGCCCAGCTCGGCGTCCGTCCCCAGCAAGTCATCGCCGCCGTGCAACTGCTCGACGAAGGCGCCACCGTGCCTTTCATCGCGCGCTACCGCAAGGAGGTCACCGGGGAACTCGACGACATACAGTTGCGCCTGCTCGAGGAACGCCTCGGCTATCTGCGCGAGCTGGAGGAACGCCGGGCCGCCGTGCTCGCATCGATCGACGAACAAGGCAAGCTGACGCCTGAACTCAAGGCCGAGATCGAGGACGCCGACACCAAGCAGCGCCTCGAAGACCTCTACCTGCCCTACAGGCCGAAGCGCCGCACCAAGGCGCAGATCGCGCGCGAAGCCGGGTTGGAGCCGCTCGCCGATGCGCTGATGGCCGACCCGACGCTGTCGCCGGAAGCCGAGGCGGCCAAGTACGTGAACACCGCAACGGAGCCGCCCGAGAAGCACGTGCCCGACGTCAAGGCCGCCCTCGACGGCGCGCGCCAGATCCTGATGGAGCGCTTTTCCGAAGATGCCGCGCTGCTGGCGAAGCTGCGCGACTACCTGCACGACAGCGGCCTGATGGTCTCCAAGGTCGTCGACGGCAAGGAAGCGGCCGGCGAGAAGTTCCGCGACTGGTTCGATTTCCGCGAGGCGATCAGGACGGTGCCCTCGCATCGCGCGCTGGCGCTGTTCCGCGGCCGCAACGAGGATGTGCTGCGGCTGTCATTGAAGACCGCGCAGGAGCTCGAGGAGCCGCCGCGCGCGTCGCCGTGCGAGACGATGGTGGCGAAGCATTTCGGCCTCGAGGACCAGGGCCGCGCGGCCGACAAGTGGCTGCTCGATTCGGCGCGCTGGGCCTGGATGGTGAAGCTCTCCCTGCACCTCGAGCTCGAGCTGATGAACGAGCTGCGCGAGCGCGCCGAGGAAGAGGCGATCCGCGTCTTCGCGCGCAACCTGCACGACCTGCTGCTCGCGGCGCCGGCCGGACCGCGCGCCACGCTCGGGCTCGATCCGGGCCTGCGCACCGGCGTCAAGGTCGCCGTCATCGACAAGACGGGCAAGCTCGTCGACACCGCCACCGTCTATCCGCACGAGCCGCGGCGCGACTGGGAAGGCACGCTGGCGACGCTGCGCCACCTCGCCCAGAAGCACGCCGTCGAGCTGATCGCCATCGGCAACGGCACGGCGAGCCGCGAGACCGACAAGCTCGCGGGCGATTTGATCAAGCGCCATCCCGAATTGAAGCTGGCGAAGATCGTCGTCTCCGAAGCGGGCGCCTCGGTCTATTCGGCCTCCGAGCTGGCGTCTAAGGAGTTTCCGAACATCGACGTCTCGCTGCGCGGCGCCGTCTCGATCGCGCGCCGCCTGCAGGACCCGCTCGCCGAACTGGTGAAGATCGATCCGAAGAGCATCGGCGTCGGCCAGTACCAGCACGACGTGAACCAAGGCCGCCTGGCGAAGATGCTCGACGCCGTCGTCGAGGACTGCGTGAACTCGGTCGGCGTCGACGTGAACACGGCGTCGGTGCCGCTGCTGACGCGCATCTCCGGCCTCAACTCGACGCTCGCCGCGAACATCGTTTCCTACCGCGACCAGCACGGCGCCTTCGGTTCGCGCCGCCGGTTGCAGGACGTGCCGCGGCTGGGCGACAAGACCTTCGAGCAGGCGGCGGGCTTCCTGCGCATCAACGGCGGCGACAATCCGCTCGATGCGTCCGCGGTGCACCCCGAGTCGTATCCGCTCGTCGAACGCATCCTCGCCGACATCAAGAAGGGCATTCGCGAGGTGATCGGCGACGGCAAGACCGTGCGCGCCGTGAAGCCCGAGCAGTACACCGACGAGAAGTTCGGCCTGCCGACCGTGCAGGACATCCTCAAGGAACTGGAGAAGCCGGGCCGCGATCCGCGTCCCGAGTTCAAGACGGCGGCGTTCCGCGAAGGCGTCGAGGACATCAAGGACCTCGAGCCCGGCATGACGCTCGAAGGCGTCGTCACCAACGTCACCAACTTCGGCGCCTTCGTCGACATCGGCGTGCACCAGGACGGACTGGTGCACGTCTCCGCCTTGTCGAACAAGTTCGTCAAGGATCCGCATGCCGTCGTCAAGGCCGGCGACGTCGTCAAGGTCAAGGTGCTCGAGGTCGACGTCGCGAGGAAGCGCATCGCGCTGACGATGCGGCTCTCCGACGAGGCGAAGCCGCGCGACGCCGCGGCACCGGCCGCGCGCCGCGGTCCGGCGCCGCAGCGGCGCGAGGCTGCGCCGCCCAACGGCGCGATGGCCGCCGCCTTCGCGAAGCTCAAGCGCTGATCCGTCCGCGGCTCCGGCCGCGCCGGGCGGAACCCTTATGGTCGCCGTCGATCCATGCTACCTTGAAGGGCGGAACTGTCGCGGAGGATAGGAAATGGCACTGGTAACCAACATCGTCGCCGCGGATGAGGACGAAGCCGAAGCCGTCGCCATGTCGGATCGTCCGATGGAGGAATGGACGGGCATCGAAGCCCGCGACATCGATGCCGCGAAGCTGGCCACGCTGCACTGCCTGCTGAGCGAGGACGACTTCCAGGAAGCGCTCTACGCCTACGAGCCCATCCTCGCGCTCTACGACGAAGGCGTGCTGGTGGTGCGTATCCCCGACCACATCGTCGAGAAACTGACGCTGCTCGACGAGGAAGGGCTAGAGCGCGTCGGCGAAGAACTGGCGGCCAGCGAGGAATTCGAGCTGGCCGGCTGGCCCGTCGAGGAAGTGCAGGCCTTCGTCGTCGACCTCTCCGACGTGGCGCGCGTCGCCGAATCCCAAGGCCAGGCGATGCTGGCCTGGATGCGCGCCGTCAACGCGTGATCCGCATGGCGAGCGGCTGGCGCCCGGTTGCGCTGCTGGCCGTCGTCATCGGCGGCTGCGCCGGCGCCGGCGGGCTGGTGCCCGGGCAGTCGACGCGCGCCGACGTCGAGCGAACGCTGGGCGCGCCGGCGCTCGGCTGGCGCGATGCCGAAGGACACGAGCATCTCGCCTATCCGCGCGGGCCGATGGGATATCACACCTGGATGGTGACGCTCGATGCCGCGGGCAAGGTCGAGCGCATCGAGAACGCGCTCGACGAAGATCATTTCGCCGCCATCAAGCCGGGTATGACGCAGGAAGAAGT
>DAIDAU010000042.1 GCA_027310465.1 Rhodocyclaceae bacterium | reverse complement strand
CGCGCGTAGATGCCGGGGGACGAGTGGCCCTGGAAGAAGATCAGGTCGCCGCCGTGATCCTCGCTCGGCGCGTGCCAGAAGTGGTTGAAGCCGACGTCGTAGAGCGTCGCCGCCGAGGCGAAGCTGGCGATGTGGCCGCCGAGGTGCGATTCATCCTTGTTGGCGCGCAGCACCATCGCCATGGCGTTCCAGCGGATGTAGGCGCGGATGCGGTTCTCGATCGCGTAGTCGCCGGGGGCGCGCACCTGGCGGTCGGCCGGGATGGTGTTCACATAGTCGGTCGTCGCGCTGTACGGCATGTTGATGCCGGCGCGGCGGCCTTGCCCGATCAGGCGCTCGATGAGGAAGTTGGCGCGCTCGGCGCCTTCCTCGGTGATGACGGCATCGAGGGCGTCGAGCCACTCGCGGGTTTCCTGCGGATCCTGATCGAAATCAGGCGTGGCCTTGTCCAGGCCGGGGGGCTGGGCGGACATATCTGTCTCCTCCGTTGCGGAACGGCCGGAAACCGCCGGATGGCGGCGGTTCCGGGACGTCCTGCGTTGTTATTGAGGCCCGCTGTTGGCGAACCGGTTCCACACAGCTTAATCCGACAGGATTGGTCGGTTAAGAAGTGTTGTTGCGCATTGTAAAAGAGCGCACCACGATGTGCAATAGCGACTTTCGCTGGAATCCCGCCGGGTTCAGACGCGGTAGCGGCGCACCTCGTCCTGCAGCGCCGCGGCAAGCCGCTCCAGCTGTTGCGCGGTGGAAGCCGTCTGCGCGATCACCGCATGGTTCTCGTCGGCCATTTGGGCGATGCGCTCGACGTTGCCGGCGATCTCGTTGCTGGCGGCGCCCTGCTCCTTGAGCGCGCGCGAAATCTCGCTGATCGAATCGACGACGCGCGCCGTGCCGGCGCGGACCTTCTCCATCGCCGTCCCGGCGGCGTGGGCGAGCTCGACGCCGCCGGCGACGCGCGCCACGCCGTCCTGCATGCTGGTGACGGCCTGCGCCGTGCCGTTCTGGATCGCCGCGATCATCGTCGAGATGTCCTGCGTCGAGCTGCTGGTGCGCTCGGCGAGCTTGCGCACCTCGTCGGCGACCACCGCGAAGCCGCGGCCCTGTTCGCCGGCGCGCGCCGCCTCGATGGCGGCGTTCAGCGCCAGCAGATTGGTCTGGTCGGCGATCTCCTTGATGACATTGACGATCGCCGAGATGTTGCCGGATTGCCGGCCGAGTTCCTCGATGAGCTGGGCCGCCTGCTTCACCGTGGCGGCGATGGCCTGCATCTCCGCCACGGTGCGATTGACGATGTCGCCGCCCTGGTCCGAGAGCCGGCCGGCCTCCGAGGACATGGCCTGCGCGTCGTGCGCGAATTCGGCGATGTGGTTGATGCCGACGGTCGATTGCTCGATGGCCGCCGCCATCGAAGCCGCCGCTTCGCTCTGCTGCTGCGAGCCCTCGTTGATGCGCGCGGACGAATCGGCCATGCGCGATGCGGCGTCGGACACCTCGCCGGCGCTCGCCTGGATCTTGCCGATGAGGCGCGACAGCGCCACGGCCATGGCGTTGAAGCCGTGGCCCGCCTGGGTCAGTTCGTCCCGGCTGTCCACGGCGACGCGCGCCGCCAGGTCGCCGCCGGCGATGCGCTCGGCGCCGGCGGAGAGCATCCGCACGCCCTCGATGGTGGCGAGATAGAAGCCGATGGAAAGATAGCCGAAGGCCAGCACCAGGGCCGCGGCGATCGCCAGGTCGAAGGCGAGCATCGCCTCGTGCCGCAGCGCCCGGTCGCCGATCAGGCGCTCGATGGTCGGAAACACGGTTTGCCCGAGCTCGCCGTAGCCGCTCTCGGTGGCGCCGCTCGCCTTGGCGAGAAAGGACGCCGGCGAGGACTGCAGATTGCCGGAAACGATTTCGTTGTCGACCACCGCCGCGACCTCGTCGATATGGCCCGAGAACTTCTGCCGGAAGTCCTCGAGCTGCGGCTTGATCGCCTCGTTGTAGCGGCCCGAGCGCATGATGTCGGACAGCAGCTCGGCCCGCATCTTGTCGAGGCCGCCGAGGTCGCGCGTGAAGTCGAGGCGCAGCGTCTCGGTGACGGTGCCGCCGCGCGTCAGCACGTTGATGCCGGCAGCGCCGAGCTTGCCGAGGCGCTCGAGGATGTCGGGCATCGCGGTGACGGCGATGCTGACGAGATAGTAGGAGTCGAGCGCGGGATCGACGACGAGGCCGCTGGCGTCGGCGACGCTGTTGTTCAACTGCAGCACATGCTCGATCAGCGCGTTGTGCGCGTTGAGGCTCGCCATGCCCGTGAGGTCCGCCCACTCACCGGCGAGATCCGTCCATTCCTTCTCGACCGCCTGCCACTCCTGATCGACGCCGAAGCCGCCGCCATGGGCCGCGAGCGCGTCGTCCACCGCCTTGAGCGCCGCGGTCAGCTGCGCCTCCTGCGCGGGAATCCGGTCCTTGACCTCGGCGTTGCCGGCGGCCAGGCTGGCCGCGAGCATGCGATGCTGCTGCAGCGCCTGGATCGCGTTCAGCAGCGGCCGCGCGACCGCGATGCCGTCGAGTTCGCGCTGCGCGCCGCGGATCTCGCCACGCAGGTTCGCGATCATGCCGAACAGCAGGAAGCCCACCGCCGCGGCGCTCACCAGCCCGATCAGCGCGAACTTGTACGGATACCTGAGCCGCTTCATCAGCGCCGCGGCCGGCGCGAAAAATATCAACATCGTCTCCTCTCCAACCATGCTTGTTGTAATGCCCGAGCGTAGCGCTTGGGATGGCCGCGGCGTTGCCGGGGGCGCGGCCTGGATATTTGAGCGCGCATGTTGAGACAAGGTCCGGCCGGTGGATATATCGGATTTCCGCAATCGCGCGGCGGCGGAATGGCTATTGCGTATCGTAAAAATACGCACCATAATGCGCAACGCGGGACCCCAGCCGGAAAGGCGGCGACGCGCCGCCGGGGGACATGAACTAAAAAGAGGAAAGCTCCTCGATAAAAGCCGGCATAAGGCTGTCGTCGAAAGTTTAACGCTGTCATCGGCTCGGGCGAGGACACTGAAATCGTCCGGCAAGGAGGATGGAGAATGTTCCAAGTCCGCATTCACGGCCGCGGCGGCCAGGGCGTCGTCACGGCGGCCGAGATGTTGTCCATCGCCGCTTTCGAGGAAGGACGCCACGCGCAGGCCTTTCCAAGTTTCGGCTCCGAACGCACCGGCGCCCCCGTCGTCGCCTTCTGTCGCATCGCCGACAAGGAGATCAGGCTGCGCGAGCCGATCATGGAGCCCGACGCGCTGATCATCCAGGACCCGACGCTGCTGCATCAGGTCGATGTCTTCGCCGGCCTCAAGCGCGACGGCTACGTGCTGATCAACACCGGCAAGACGCTAGAGGAGCTCGGCGTCGGCGAATTCCTCAAGGACTGGAATCCGGCGCGGGTCTGCACCGTGCCGGCCACCGAGATCGCCATCAAATGCGTCGGCCGTCCGGTGCCCAACGTCCCGCTGCTCGGCGGCTTCGCGGCGATCTCGCAGCTCTTGAAGCTCGAATCGGTGATCAAGGCGATCAACGACAAGTTCTCGGGCAAGGTCGCCGAGGGCAACGTCGCCGCCGCGACCGAAGCCTACAAGACGACGCTGCGCGCAATGAAGGAGGTGGCCGCACATGCTTAAGCAAACCGAAGGTTCCCATGCCGTCGCCGAAGCCGTCGCCCTGTGCCGGCCCGAAGTCGTCTGCGCCTATCCGATCTCCCCGCAGACCCACATCGTCGAAGGCGTCGGCGAACTGGTGAAGAGCGGCGAATTGAGGAACTGCGAGTTCATCAACGTCGAGTCCGAGTTCGCCGCGATGAGCGTCGCCATCGGCTCCTCGGCCGCGGGCGCGCGCACCTACACGGCGACCGCTTCGCAGGGCCTGCTGTTCATGGCCGAAGCGGTGTTCAACGCCTCCGGCCTCGGACTGCCGATCGTCATGACGGTGGCGAACCGCGCCATCGGCGCGCCGATCAACATCTGGAACGACCATACCGATTCGCTCGCCATGCGCGACTCCGGCTGGCTGCAGCTGTTCGCCGAGACCAACCAGGAAGCGCTCGACCTTCACATCCAGGCCTTCCGCCTCGGCGAGGAGTTGTCGCTGCCGGTGATGGTCTGCATGGACGGCTTCATCCTCACGCATGCCTACGAGCGCGTGGACATGCCGACGCAGGCGCAGGTGGACGCCTATCTGCCGCCCTATTCCCCGCGCCAGGTGCTCGACCCGGCCGAGCCCGTCTCGATCGGCGCCATGGTGGGCCCCGAGGCCTTCATGGAAGTGCGCTACCTGGCGCATGCCAAGCAGCGCCAGGCGCTGGAGCGCATGCCCGCCTACGCCGCGGAATTCAAGTCCATCTTCGGCCGCGACTCCGGCGGCCTGCTCCATAGCTACAGGGCCGACGACGCCGAGACCATCGTGGTCGCCATGGGCTCGGTGCTCGGCACCATCAAGGACACGGTCGACGAGATGCGCGCGGCGGGCGACAAGATCGGCGTCATGGGCCTCACGCTGTTCCGCCCGTTCCCGTCCGCCCAGGTGCGCGACGCCTTGCAGCACGCCAAGCGCGTCGTCGTGCTGGAAAAGAGCTTCTCCATCGGCGCCGGCGGCATCCTGGCGACCAACGTCCGTACGGCCATCTCGGCGCTGCCGATCGACACCTACACCGTGGGCGCCGGACTCGGCGGCCGCGCGATCACCAAGAGGTCGCTGCACGCGCTGTTCCGCGGCGCGATCCAGGGCAAGCTCGAGTTCCTGACCTTCCTCGACCTCAACCGCGAGGTCGTCGACAAGCAGCTCGCGCGCGAGGCGCAGAAGCGCCGCTCCGGCCCGATCGCCGAAAACCTGCTGCGCGACGTCGGCGTCGTCGCGGCGAAGATCGTCTGAGCGGGGAGGACGCGATGAGCTACCAACCCATCAGCTTCTACCAGACCGGCACCTTCACGGTCGGCAACCGCCTGCTGGCGCCCGACGAGCGCAGCGTGCAAGCGCAGGTCAAGCGCTACAACTCCCTCAACTCCGGCCACCGCGCCTGCCAGGGCTGCGGCGAGGCGCTCGGCGCGCGCTACGCGATCGACGCTGCGATGGAGGCCGCGCACGGCCAGCTGATCGCCGCCAACGCGACCGGCTGCCTCGAAGTCTTCTCGACGCCGTATCCGGAAACCTCGTGGCAGATTCCGTGGGTGCACTCGCTGTTCGGCAACGCGGCGGCGGTGGCCACCGGCATCGCCGCCGCGCTCAAGGTGAAAGGCAAGCACGACGTGCGCGTCGTCGCCCAGGGCGGCGACGGCGGCACCACCGACATCGGCTTCGGCTGCCTTTCCGGAATGTTCGAGCGCAACGACGACGTGCTCTACATCTGCTACGACAACGGCGGCTACATGAACACGGGCATCCAGCGCTCGTCGGCGACGCCGCCGGCCGCGCGCACGGCGACCACGATGGCCGTCGGCGCGGAACCCGGCAACCCGTTCGGCCAGGGCAAGTTCGTGCCGGCCATCGCCATGGCGCACGACATTCCCTACGTCGCGACGGCAACGGTCGCCGACTTGCGCGACCTCGAGGCCAAGGTGCTCCGCGCCATGGAAATCCGCGGCGCGCGCTACATCCACATCCTGGTGCCCTGTCCGCTCGGCTGGGGCACGGCGTCGGGCGACACCATCAAGATGGCGCGGCTGGCGAAGGAGACCGGCTTCTTCCCGGTGTTCGAGGCGGAGCAGGGCGTGGTGACCGGCGTGCTGCCGATCCGCAAGAAGCTGCCGGTCGAGGAATTCCTGCGGCCGCAGAAGCGCTACGCGCATCTGTTCGGCAAGCAGCCGAAGGTCGACGTGATCGCGAAGCTGCAGGCGCTCGCGGATCGCAACATCCGCAAGTACGGCCTGCTCGGGGAGGAGCACTGAAATGGAAAAACCGTTCGCCATCACCCTCGATCCCGGCTCCTCGCTCGCCAACCGCACCGGTTCGTGGCGCACCTACCGGCCCGAATATCTCGACCGCCTGCCGCCCTGCAACGCCGCCTGCCCGGCGGGCGAGAACATCCAGGCCTGGCTGTTCAACGCCGAGAGCGGCGACTACGAAAAGGCCTGGCGCTCGCTGACGGTCAACAACCCGCTGCCCGCGACCATGGGCCGCGTCTGCTACCATCCGTGCGAAGGCGCCTGCAACCGCCAGCATCTCGATGCCTCCGTCGGCATCAACTCGGTCGAGCGTTTCCTCGGCGACGAAGCGATCAAGCGCGGCTGGAAGTTCGTGAAGCCGGAGAAGCAGTCCGGCAAGCGCGTGCTGGTCGTCGGCGCCGGCCCCGCCGGCCTATCCGCCGCCTATCAACTGGCGCTGCTCGGCCACGCGGTTTCGATCTACGAGGCGGGCCCCGCGGCCGGCGGCATGATGCGCTTCGGCATCCCGAAATACCGCCTGCCGCGCGACGTGCTCGACTCGGAGATCGCGCGCATCGTCGACCTCGGCGTCGAGTTGCGCCTCAATACCCACGTCGACGACCTCAAGCAGGCGATGGCGGAAGGCCGCTTCGACGCCTGCTTCCTCGGCGTCGGCGCCCACATCGCCAAGCGCGCCTACATTCCGGCGGGCGACGCCAACCGCGTGCTCGACGCCGTCTCCGTGCTGCGCAGCATGGAAGGCGCGCACGAGGAGGAGATGAAGCCGCTGCTCGGCCGCCGCGTCGTCGTCTATGGCGGCGGCAACACGGCGATCGACGTCGCGCGCACCGCCAAGCGCCTCGGCGCCGAGGAATCGATCATCGTCTATCGCCGCACCCGCGAAAAAATGCCGGCGCACGATTTCGAGGTCGAAGAGGCCTTGCAGGAAGGCGTGATGATGAAGTGGCTGTCGACCATCAAGGAAGCCGGCGAAGGCGAACTGACGGTCGAGAAGATGGCGCTCGACGAGAACGGCTTCCCGCAGCCCACCGGCGAATACGAGACCGTCGCCGCCGACTCGCTGGTGCTGGCGCTCGGCCAGGACGCCGACCTGTCGCTGCTCGGGAAGGTCGCGGGCCTCGTCATCGACCAGGGCGTCGTGCAGGTCGACGCCGCCATGATGACCGGCTGCCCGGGCGTCTTCGCCGGCGGCGACATGGCCGGCAACGACCGCACCGTGACGGTGGCCGTCGGACACGGCAAGAAGGCGGCGCGCGCGATCGATGCCTGGCTGCGCGGCGGGAAGTACGAGGCGTCGCCCAAGCCGGAGATGGCGACCTTCGAGCGCCTCAACACCTGGTACTACTCGGATGCGCCCAAGACCGTGCGGCCGGTGCTCGACATCATCCGCCGCCAGTCGACCTTCGAGGAAGTGCTCGGCGGCCTCGACGAAACCAACGCGCAGTTCGAGGCGCGCCGCTGCCTGTCGTGCGGCAACTGCTTCGAATGCGACAACTGCTACGGCGTCTGCCCGGACAACGCCGTCATCAAGCTCGGCCCCGGCAAGCGCTTCGTGTTCAACTACGACTACTGCAAGGGCTGCGGCGTCTGCGTCGCCGAGTGCCCGTGCGGCGCGATACGGATGGTGCCCGAGGAGAACTGAGCTACGAGCCGAGCGCGCGGACGACATCCGCGCGCCTGCGCGCCGTCAGCGCGATCTCTTCGATGATCTCTTCCTGCCGCAGGCGATTGCGCTGACGGCGCAAGTCGTCGCGACCTTCGTCGAGGTGCCGCAGCGCGTTCTCCATCTGCAGCAGCCGCATGCGGTTCTCGACGCGCACGGCGCGCAGCAGCAGGGCCAGCAGGTGATGGAACAGCGCGTGCTCGGCGACTTGCACGGCGACCTGCGGCGCCGGGCGCAGCGTCAGCGGCAGCGCTTCGGTGCCGGCGCTGCGCTCGAGCGGCAGCAGCCGCTGGCAGCGGGCGCCGTCTTCGTCGCGCAGGCAGACGACCAGGCCGGCGCCGCCTCCGCAGCGCAAAGCATCGACCGCGGCAAGCAGGCGGTCGATCGTCGCCGCGGCATCGAGCCCGCCGACGGCGCCGGGAATGGCGCGGATCGCAGGCGCCGTGGGCAGCAGGTCGGCGAGCCGTTCGCCGACCGCCACGGTCGGCGCCGCGGCGGCGCCGGCGGCGCGCCACGCGGCGATGACGTCCTCGTTGAAGCTGCCGCAGAAGCCGTGCACCGATCCGATCAGCACCTAGACGTCGGCGCCGGACGCGACGGCCGGCAGGGCCGCCGCCAGGTCTCCGAGGGCGGCCTGCATGGCGGCGAGCACCGCCTGCTGGGCCTCTTCGCGCCGCAGCACGCGATGCAGCTCGGCGAGCGCGAAGCTGCGCATGGCGCCGAAGATGCCGGCAAGGTCCTCGTAGAGGGCCAGGCGGCTCTCGACTTCGTGCCGCTGCGTCATGCCGGCCGCTCCAGCAAGTCGCGCAGCAGCGCCAGCCACTGCTCCTTCGGGTCCTCGAGCCTCAGGCCCGCCGCGGCGACGCCGGCGAACAGCCCGGCGAGCGTCGCCGCAAGCGGTTCCGCGGCGGCGTCGAGCAGGCCTTCGCCGTAGGCGAGCAGCCAGGCGAGGTGGGCCTGCTCGGAGAGCGGCGCCAGCCGGTCCTGCTTGAGGATCTCGCGCAGCAGGCGGCCGCGCCTGAGCTGCGCCTCGATGCCGGCCTCGAGCCGCGTGCCGAAGCGCGCGAACAGTTCGAGCTCGAGGAATTGCAGGTAGTCGAGGCGGATGCGCGCGGCGGCGGCCTTGATCGCGGGATGCTGCGCCTTGCCCCCGATGCGCGAGACCGAGCGGCCGATGTCGATGGCCGGCAGCATGCCCGCCGCATAGAGCTTGGCGTCGAAATAGATCTGGCCGTCGGTGATCGAAATCAGGTTGGTCGGGATGTAGGCGGAGATCTCGCCCTGGCGCGTTTCTATGATCGGCAGCACCGTCATGCTGCCGCCGCCGTGGCTGGCGCCGAGGACCGTCGAACGCTCGAGCAGGCGCGAATGGAGGTAGAAGATGTCGCCGGGGAAGGCCTCGCGCCCCGGCGGCCGCTGCAGCAGCAGCGACAGTTCGCGATAGGCCTGGGCGTGGCGCGTCAGGTCGTCGTAGACGACCAGGGTGTCGCGGCCGGCGCGCATCCAGTGCTCGGCGACGGCGCAGCCGGCGAACGGCGCCAGATAGCGGAAGCCCGGCAGGGCGTTGGCTTCGGCGACGACGAGCACGGTATTGTCGAGGGTCCTGGCGCCGCGCAGGACGTCGAGCGCCGCGGCGACCGCCGTGCGCGACTGGCCGATCAGCACCAGCACGCACAACACGCCGCGGCCGCGCTGGTTGACCACGGCGTCGAGCGCCAGCGCGCTCTTGCCGACGCCGTCGTCGCCGATGATCAGCTGGCGCTGGCCGCGTCCGATGGGGATCAGCGCATCGACGATCTTGTTGCCCGTGTAGAGCGGCGTCCGCACGAAGTCGCGCTCGAGGATCGTCGGCGCCGCGCTCTCGAGCGGACGGAACTCGCGCGCCTCGATCGGCGCCAGTCCGTCGAGCGGGTTGCCGAGCGGGTCGATCACGCGTCCGAGCAGCGCGTCCCCGACGCCGATATCGAGCCGCCGTCCGACATGCTGCACCGACATGCCGGCGGTCAGATGCTGCGTCTGCGCCAGCAGGATGGCGCCGAGCAGATCGGCGCCGAGCTGGAACACCAGTCCCGTGCTGCCGTCCTCGAAGCGCACCAGCTCGTCGATGCGGGCGGTCGGCAGGCCGCGCACCCAGGCGATGCCGTCCCCGACGCCGACCACCTCGCCGCGCTCCGAAAGGCGCAGCCTGAACCGGTAGCCGTCCTCTTGCGCGTCAGGCATGGGCGCCGCGGCTCTTGAAGAAGGCCAGTTCGTCGGCGAGGTTGGCATGCAGCAGGCATTCGCCGACGGCGACGCGCAGGCCGGCGACGAGTTCGGGGGTTTCGCGGAAGGCCGCCGTGAGCGGGCGCGCGGCGGCCTGCGCCAATGCCGCCATGAGCCGGTCGCGCGCGGCCGCGTCCAGCGCGTGGGCGGAGGACACCTCCACGGCGGCCCCGGCCGCAAGATCGGCCGCGGCCTTGCGCAACGCGGCCTGTTCGGCGTCGGGCAGGGCGGCGAGGTCCTCGCAGAACATGGCGGCGATGCACAGCGTCAGTTGCGGCGACGCCAGCCGCCGCAGCATCGCCGCTGCGCTGCCGTAGGCCTGTTCGGCCGCTTCGCGCAGCAGCGCGGCCTCGTGCGAGGCCGCACCCGCCGCGGCGCGCGCCCGCACCGCCGCTTCCTCGTCGGCCAGCGACGCCTCGAGCGCCGCCATGCCGCTGGTGCGCAATTGAACGAGCTCCTGCTCGAGCTGACGGCGGGCCTCCTCGCGCTCGCGTTGCCAGTCGGCCAGGCGTTCCTCGTAGCGCGTCTTCAATTGCGCCGCCTCCGCCTGGGTTCGCGTGGCGCGCGTGGCCTGGTCGCGCAGGCGCTGCTGGCGCGCGTCGAGGGCCGCGAGCACCGGCGCGTAGAAGAAGCGCTTGAGTATCCACAACAGCACCAGGAAGTTGAGCATCTCGAGCGCGAGGGTGGTCCAGTCCAGGGACATGTCGGCCTCGCCCTACTTGAGGAAGTATTCGAGCAGCGGATTGCGGAACAGCACGATGAGCGCGACCACCAGGCAGTAGATGGCGAGCGATTCGATCATCGCCAGTCCGATGAACAGCGTGCGCGAGATCGATCTTTCGGCCTCGGGCTGCCGCGCCAGCGCCTCCAGCGCGCTGACGATGGCGCGGCCCATGGCCACCGCGGGCAGCATCGTGCCGAGCGCGATCACCGCGCCGGCGACGATGGTGGAGACCAGGCTGAACAGGTGCAGGTCGCTCATGATTTCTCCTCGTTCGTTTGCGATGCCGCGGCCGACTCGGCATCGCGTTCCGTGGGCTCCAGCGCGCTGGCGATGTAGATCAGCGCGAGCATGCCGAAGATGTAGGCCTGCACGACGGCCTCGATCACGTGCAGCATCAGCAGCGGCACCGGCACCAGGAAGCCGGCGATCAGCAGCAGCAGCATCGCCGCCATCTCCAGGCTCACCATGTTGCCGAACAGGCGGATCGCCAGCGCCAGCGTGCGGCTGATCTCGCCGATGACGTGGAAGGGCAGCAACAGGATGCTCGGCTCGATGTAGTGGCGCAGGTGACCCCTGATGCCGCGTATGCGGATGCCGAACCAGTGGGTTGACCCGAACACCAGCAGCGCCAGCGCCGCGGTCGTCGACAGGTCGCGCGTCGGCGCCTGCAGGCAAGGCACCAGGCCGGCCAGGTTGGCCACCAGGATGAACAGCCAGAGCGTGGCGACGAAGGGCAGCAGGCGGCGCACGGCAGCGCGCGGCACCACGTCCGCGATGGCGGCCTCGATGGCCGCGACGACGGCCTCCGCCGCGGTCTGCCAGCGCGCCGGCTCCGGCCGCCAGCAGCGCGACGCCAGCAACGCGGCGACGGCGAACCCGGCGACGATGCCCCACGTCGTGATCACCGCGTCCGTGATCCCGAATGGGCCGATTTGCCAGACGACGCTGGCGCCGAGAACGCCGTCGCTCACCGGCGGCCCCCGATGAAGCGCATCGCGTTCCAGGCGCCGACGACGATGCCCAGCACGATCAGGCTGACCGTCCAGCGCACCGAGTAGCCCGACGCCAGCGAGTCGAGCCAGCGCCCGAGATAGGCGCCGGCGACGATGGGGACGGCGAACAGCAGCCCGAGCACGCCGCCGAAGAACATGATGCCGGCCAGGCCGGCCGGCCGCCGCTCCTTCTCCTCGAGGCGGCGCAGATCCTTGCGGGTGCTGTCGAGCAGCTTGTCGCCGTCGCTCACGGAACCGCCCTCCCTTCCGGCATGCCGCCGCCCAGCTCGGCCAGGCGCCGCAGCAGCGAACGCTCGATCTCGCCGAGCGTGGCGCGGGAGGCGGCGATGTCGGAATCGGCCTGCGCCATCTCCTGCGCCATCCCGGCGAGAATGGCGTCGCGCTCGACGCCGAGGAAATAGCGCACGGTGGCGAGCGTCAGCCGGTTGTCGGCGAAGCGCAAGGTGCCGCCCGGCACGGCGACGTAATGCCAGGTGCCCTCGGCGTCCTCGAAGCGCGCGAGCCCGTGGCGCAGCACGGCGACCAGGTGCGCGTGTCCCGCGAGCAGCCCGAAACTGCCGCTGGCATCGGCGCCGACGAACTGGCGCACCGCCTCGGCGCGGTCGCTGCCGCGCCCGTCGAGCAGCGTCACCGCGAAGGTTCTCATGAGGGCATCGCTCCGCGCATGTAGCACTCCGCCTCGCTCAAGCCGTCGAAACGGCCCTCGATGAAAGCCTCGCAATCGGCGATGGTCTGCGCCAGCGGCACGCGCACGCCGGCGACGCCGGACTGGTCGGCTACGCAATTGAAAGGCTGGGTCAGGTAGCGCTGCAGGCGGCGCGCCCGCTCGACGATGCGGCGGTCGGCCGGCGCCAGCTCCTCCAGCCCGAGCATCGCGATGATGTCCTCCAGTTCCCGATAGCGCGCCAAGTGCTCGCGCACGGCGCGGGCGACGCGGTTGTGGCGCTCGCCGACGATACGCCGGTCGAGCATGCGGCTCGTGGAGCGCAGCGGGTCGACCGCCGGATAGATCCCCTTGGCCGCTTGCTGGCGCGACAGGATGACGATGCTGTCGAGGTGGCCGAGCACGGTCGTCACGGCAGGGTCGGACATGTCGTCGGCCGGGACGTAAACCGCCTGCACCGAGGTGACCGACCCGCCGCGCGTGGATACGATG
>DAIDAU010000364.1 GCA_027310465.1 Rhodocyclaceae bacterium | reverse complement strand
CATCGGCACCGGCTGAGAACGTCGCCGCGGTGCCGGCGATGCCGGCCGCAACGGCCGCGTCACCCGAAAAACCGCAAGCCTGATGGCCGACATCCCCGAAACCTTCATTTCGCACCTGATCGAGCTGCGCGACCGGCTGATTCGCGCGCTCGCCGCGATCATCATCGTATTCCTCGCCATCGTGAACTGGGCGCGCGACATCTATTCGCTGCTCGCCGCGCCGATGCTCGCCGCGCTGCCGCAGGGCGGCCACATGATCGCGACCGACGTCGCCGGCGCCTTCATGGTGCCGATGAAGGTCACGCTGATGGTCGCGTTCCTGATCGCCTTGCCGTACGTGCTCTACCAGATATGGGCTTTCGTCGCGCCCGGCCTCTATTCGCACGAGAAGCGGCTGGCCCTGCCGCTGGTGATCGCCAGCGTCTTGCTGTTCTTCGTCGGCATGTCGTTCGCCTACTTCGTCGTGTTTCCGACCGTGTTCGGCTTCATCAACCGCTTCGCGCCGGCGGGCGTGGCGGTGATGACCGACATCGACAAGTACCTGTCGTTCGTGATGTCGACCTTCCTGGCCTTCGGCGTCACCTTCGAGGTGCCGGTGATCGTCATCGTGCTGGTGATGGTCGGCATCGTCAGCGTCGAGAAGCTGCGCGACATCCGGCCCTACGTGATCGTCGGCGCCTTCGTCGTCGGCGCGGTGTTCACGCCGCCCGACGTGCTGTCGCAGTTCATGCTCGCCGTGCCGCTGTGGCTGCTCTACGAGCTGGGCATCCTGGTGGCGGCGATTGTCGTGCGGCCTGCGCCGCAAGACCAGGCGGCCGATATCGGGCAGGCGGAGAAGTGACGCGGCCGCGCAAGGCGGCCCTTCCGCGCCTCAGTCCGCCTTGAATTTCGGCTTCGGCCGCTTGCCGATCACGCCGGAAAGCTCGAGATTCCTGCCTTCGCGGCGGATGTTGAATTTCGCCGCCTCTCCGGGCGGCAGGGCGGCGATCAGTTCCAGCATGCTCTGCGCGTCCTTGACCGGCTTGCCCGCCACCGACAGCAGGACGTCGCCCGGCACGATGCCGGCCTTGTCCGCGGGACTGCCGCGCATCACGCCGGCGATGATCGCGCCTTCCGTGCCCGGCAGGCGGAACGATTCGGCCAGTTCGGGCGATATCTCCTGCACTTCGACGCCGATCCAGCCGCGCGTCACCGAGCCGGTCTTGATGATCTGCTCCATGACGTTCTTCGCCAGCGAAACCGGAATGGCGAAGCCGATGCCCATCGAGCCGCCGCTCTGCGAGTAGATGGCGGTGTTGATGCCGACCAGCAAGCCGTCGGCGTCGACCAGCGCGCCGCCCGAGTTGCCCGGGTTAATCGCCGCATCGGTCTGGATGAAGTTCTCGAAGGTGTTGATGCCCAGATGGCTGCGACCGAGCGCCGAAACGATGCCGGACGTCACCGTCTGTCCGACGCCGAAGGGATTGCCGATCGCCAGCACCACGTCGCCCACGCGCAGGCTGTCGAGCGCCGCGAAGGTGATCACGGGCAGCTTCGAGTCGGCGTGCACCTTCACCACGGCGAGGTCGGATTCGGGATCGGCGCCCACCACCTTGGCCTTGAACTTGCGCCCGTCGTTGCTCGCCACCTCGATCTCGTCCGCCCCTTCGACGACGTGGAAATTCGTCAGGACGTAGCCGTCGGCGGAAACCACGACGCCGCTGCCGAGACCCGACTGGCGCTGCGGTTGGTCGCCGAAGCGGTCGCCGAAGAAATGGCGGAACAGCGGGTCGTTGAGGAAGGGATGGGGCTGCTTGACCTCCTGGCTGGTGAAGATATGCACCACCGCGGGTACGGCTTTCCTCGCCGCTTCCGCATAGGAGGCGCCGCCGTGCGGCCGCGCCGCGGGCGCCGCCGCTTCCTGGATCGCGACGATGCCTCCCGTCGCCGCGGAAATCGCGTGGCGATCGAGCCATTCGGGCTTCAGGGTCTGGATGACGAACAGGACGGCGACGCTGACGGTGACCGCTTGGGTGAAAATGAACCAGAGACGCTTCATGACGCGCTTACATTATGATGAGGGCTGATTCGGGAGGACGGGATGCACCGCGAGGACCTGCGCAATTGTCTGGATACGCTGCTGGATGCGGCACGCTTCCGCGATTATTGCCCAAACGGGATGCAAGTGGAAGGCCGGGCGGAGGTGCGGCGCGTGGTCTGCGGCGTCTCGGCGAGCCAGGCGCTGGTCGATGCCGCCGTGGCCCGCGGCGCCGACGCGCTCGTCGTGCATCACGGCTGGTTCTGGAAGTCCGACGACCCGACGGTGCGCGGCCATCGCAAGAAGCGCCTCGCCGCCATGCTGGCCGCCGACATCAACCTGTACGCCTATCATCTGCCGCTCGACGCCCATGCCGAGCTGGGCAACAACGCCCAGCTGGCGAAGCGCCTCGGCTGGACCGTGACCGGCCGCTTCGCCGACCAGGACATCGGCTTCCTCGGCGAGCCGGCGGCGATCTCGACGGTGGGCGCGATCGCCGCCGCGCTCGGCGGCGCGCTGAGCCGCGCGCCTCAGGTGATCGGCGACGCCGCCCGCGCGGTGAAGCGCATCGCCTGGTGCTCCGGCGGCGCGCAGGACTATTTCGAGCAGGCCGTGGCGGCCGGCGCCGACGCGTACGTCAGCGGCGAGATTTCGGAGCGCACCGTGCATCTCGCGCGCGAAACCGGCGTGGCGTACGTCGCGGCCGGCCACCATGCGACCGAGCGCTACGGCGTCATGGCGCTGGCCGAACACCTGGCGCGCGAATGCGCGCTGCAATGCGAATACGTCGAGATAGACAACCCCGTCTGACCGAGGAGCGACGATGCAACAGCAATTTTCCCTGACGCCGCCGCTCGTCCCCATCGCGGGCAGCGACGCCGGCTTTCCGGTGCGGCGCATCTACTGCGTGGCGCGCAACTACGCCGAGCACGCCCGCGAGATGGGCAGCAGCGGGCGCGAGGCGCCGTTCTTCTTCATGAAGCCGGCGGACGCGGCGCTTCCCGTCGCGGCGGGGACGACCGGGCCCATGAAATACCCGCCGAAGACCGCCGACCTGCACCACGAAGTCGAACTGGTCGTCGCCATCGGCCGCGGCGGGCGCAACATCGCCGCCGCTTCCGCCTACGAGCACATCTTCGGCTACGCGATCGGACTCGACATGACGCGCCGCGACCTGCAGGCGGAACTCAAGAAACAGGGCCGGCCGTGGGATGTCGCCAAGGGCTTCGACCAGTCGGCGCCGATCGGCGCGATCCAGCCGGCGGCGGCGATCGGCCATCCGGCGCAGGGAGCGATACGCCTCGACGTCAATGGCGACGAGCGCCAGCGCGGCGACCTCGCGGACATGATCTGGTGGGTGCCGGAGATCGTCGCGATCCTCTCCGAGTACTTCGAGCTCGCGCCGGGCGACCTGATCTTCACCGGCACGCCCGCCGGCGTCGGCCCGGTGAAGCGCGGCGACGTTCTTTTCGGCAGCATCGAGAACGTCGGCAGCCTGTCCGTCGCGATCGCCTGAATCCCCCTCTTCATCTCGTGGCTGGCAGCGCGGTTGCGCCGCGCTATATTGGATGCGGGGAGTTTGGAGACTGCCATGAGAAAGTACATCGACTGCCGTGAGTATCCGAGCGAAATGAACTGCACCGTCGCGTTGTCGGCGGACAGCGAAGAGGAACTGCTGGAGGCGGCTGTGCAGCACGCCTGCGCGACGCACGGCCATACGGATTCGCCCGAGCTGCGCGAGAGCATCCGCACGCTTTTCAAGGAAGGCTTGCCGCCGCAGGAGCAGCGCAAGGCGGCGTGAATCGGCTTGCCGCGCTCAGCGCGCAGGGCTGCTGCCGGTTGCAGCCGGCAGCGTGAAGCGGAAGGTGGCGCCGCCATCGGACACGGCTTCGGCCCAGATGCGGCCGCCGTGCCGGTCAACGATGCTTGACGAACGCCAGCCCGGCACCGGTGCCGGCGAAATCCTCGGCCCGATGCCGGCGCTGGAAGACGCCGAACAGCCGGCTCGCTTCACGAGGAAACGCTGCCGCGCTTGAGGCGCGCGGCGAATTTCTGCCGCAGCTTGGCGGCCTTCGGCGCCACCACGGCGATGCAGTAGGGCTGCGACGGATGGTGCGCCAAGTAGTCCTGGTGGTAGTCCTCGGCCGGCCAGAAGTGGGAGGCGGGCAGCACTTCCGTGACGACGGGGTTCGGCCAGGTGCCGGCGGCTTCGAGCTCGGCGATCAGCGCGCGCGCGATGCGTTCCTGTTCCGGCGAGCCGGTGAAGATCACCGAACGGTATTGCGGACCGGCGTCGTTGCCTTGGCGGTTCTTCGTGGTCGGGTCGTGGATGGCGAAGAAGGCTTCGAGCAGCGTGCGGTAGTCGATGACCTGCGGATCGAAGCGCAGCTGCACGACTTCGGCGTGGCCGGTCTCTCCGCCGCAGACCTGCTCGTAGGCCGGATGCTGGACATGGCCGCCGGCGTATCCGGACGCGACCGATTCGACGCCTTCGAGTTGCCGCAGCGCCGCCTCCAGGCACCAGAAGCAGCCGCCGCCGAGGATCGCAGTTTCCATCGCCAATCCCTCCGTGGGATCGGCCAATGATACGTCACGCGGGCCGCAGCGGCGCTTCGTTCATCAGCGCGATCTGCTCGCGCAGTTCGAGGATGCGGTCCTGCCAATAGCGCGGCGCGTCGAACCACGGGAAGGCGGCGGGAAAGGCGGGGTCGTGCCAGCGCCGCGCGATCCAGGCGCTGTAATGGATCAGCCGCAGTGTGCGCAGGGCTTCCACCAGATTGAGCTCGCGCTCGTCGAATTCGCGGAACTGCTCGTAGCCGGACAGCAACTGGCCGAGCTGTTCGCCCATCGCCCGCTCGTCGCCGGACAGCAGCATCCAGAAGTCCTGGACCGCCGGGCCCATGCGGCTGTCGTCGAAATCGACGAAGTGCGGGCCATCGTCGGTCCACAGCACGTTGCCCTGGTGGCAATCGCCGTGCAGGCGCAGCGTCGCGACGTCGCCGGCGCGCTCGTAGGCGTAGCGCACGCCGTCGAGCGCCTGGTCGACCACGCTGCTCCAGGCGTCCTCCAGCTCTGCGGGAACGAAGCCGCTCTCGAGGAGGAAGTCGCGCGGCTCCTCGCCGAAGCTTTCGATGTCCAGCGCGGGGCGCGCGACGAACGGCGCGACGGCCCCGACGGCATGGATGCGGCCGAGAAAGCGGCCCATCCATTCGAGCGTCTCCGGCCGGTCGAACTCGGGCGCGCGGCCGCCCTGCTTCGGAAACACCGCGAAGCGGAAGCCTTCGTGCGAGTGCAGCGTGCGGCCGCCGATCGCCAGCGGCGGCACGGCGGGAATCTCGCGCGCGAAGAGTTCCTGTGTGAACGCGTGTTCCTCGAGGATCGCCGCGTCGGACCAGCGCTGCGGGCGATAGAACTTGGCGACGACCTGTGTGCCGCCGTCGAGCCCGACTTGATAGACGCGATTCTCGAAGCTGTTGAGCGCCAGCTGGCGGCCGTCGCAGGCGAGGCCGACGCTTTCGACGGCGTCGAGCACGAGGTCCGGCGTCAGGCCGGAATAGGGCGCGGGATCCTTCATCACGCTTGGACGCGTCCGGCACGCATCGCGATCGGCCAGACGATCTCGCGCGTGCCTTCGCCCCACACCGGTTTCAGCGCCTCGCCGAGCGGCAGCGTCGGATCGCGGTTCTCCGCCTGCGCCAGGTAGCGCGTCGCTGTCCACGTGCGCAGGTACGCGAGCAGGTCGTCGAGCGTCCATTGCAGCCGGATCTCGAAGGCCGGCGCGGGGATTTCCTCGAACGGGAACGGCAGCGTGCGATAGCCCGCGTCGACCCACTTGCGCTCCGCCGGCCACCACGAGGCCAGCACGCGGCGGTAGTAATCGGCGAAGATTTCGTCGATGTCCGGATCAAAGCGCAGCAGCTGGTAGGTCCACGCCGCAAGCACGCCGCCGGGCTTGAGCACGCGCTTGACTTCGGCGTAGAAGCGGTCGAAGTCGAACCAGTGCAGCGCCTGCGCGACCGTGACGAGATCGCAGCAACCGTCGGGCAGGCCGCTAGCCTCGGCGGGCGCCGCGCGGTATTCGATGCGCGGATGCGCCGCGGCTTCGCCGACCTGGCGCGCCGAAAGGTCGGTGCCGACGACGCGCGTGTAGCGCTCGGCCAGCGGCACCGAGGCCTGTCCGCTGCCGCAGCCGCAATCCCAGACGAGGTCGTGCCGCGCCGTCTGGCGCGCAATCCAGTCGAACAGCGCGGCCGGGTAGCCGGGGCGGAACTTGGCGTAGTCGACGGCGCCGCCCGAGAAATGATCGGCCGTCATCAGGCGCCTTCCTGCTCCGCGAGCCGGCGCAGCACCAGCGGGAAGGCGCCGGTGAGGAAGGCGGCGACGGCGGAGACGATCAGTGCCCAGCCGCCGAGCTCGTCGTTGAATAGCGGATGGACGCCTTTCAGCAAGCCGAGCAGGGCCGCGGTGCCGACCGCGAGACAGGCGATGCCGACGACGGTGAACACGACGAAGGTCCAGGGCCAGTGATGCGGTTTCATTCCTTGGGCCGCTTGTCGATGACGCGCTTTGCCTTGCCGGCGGAGCGCTCGATGGCGCCGAGCTCGACGACCTCGATCTTGGTCGTGATGCCGATGTAGGACTTGATGTGGTGCTGGAGTTCCCATGCGGCGGCCTGGCGCACGGCGTCCGGCGCGCCGGCGTGCTCGGGCTTCATCTCGACGCGCACGGCGAGGTCGTCCATGTGACCGCGGCGGCTGACTTCGAGCTGATAGTGCGAGGAGAGCTTGGGCGTCCTGAGGATCAGCTCCTCGATCTGCGACGGGAAGACGTTGACGCCGCGGATGATCAGCATGTCGTCCGAGCGCCCGGTGATCGGGCCCATGCGGCGGAAGCTGCGCGCGGTCGGCGGCAGCAGCGCGGACAGATCCTTGGTGCGGTAGCGGATCACCGGCAGCGCCTGCTTGGTCAGCGAGGTGAACACCAGCTCTCCGGGCGATCCGTCGGGCAGCACCGCGCCGGTCGCCGGGTCGATGATCTCGGGATAGAAGTGATCCTCCCAGACGACAGGACCGTCCTTCGACTCGATGCATTCCGCCGCGACGCCGGGGCCCATCACTTCCGAAAGGCCGTAGAGGTTGGTCGCGTCGATGCCGAGGCGCTGTTCGAGTTCGCGGCGCATGCCCTCGCCCCACGGCTCGGCGCCGAACATGCCGCGCTTGAGGCTGGATTGCGCCGGATCGAGGCCCTGGCGCTCGAACTCGTCGATGATGTTCATCATGTAGGACGGCGTGCCGATGATCATGGTCGGCTTGAAGTCCTGGATCAGCTGCACCTGGCGCTCGGTCTGGCCACCGGAGATCGGCACTACCGCCATGCCCAATCTTTCCGCGCCGTAGTGCACGCCGAGTCCGCCGGTGAACAGGCCGTAGCCGTGAGTGACGTGGAAGATGTCCGAGCGCGAGCCGCCCGCGGCGCGGATCGAGCGCGCCATGATGCCGGCCCAGGTGTCGATGTCCTTCTGCGTGTAGCCGACGACGGTCGGCTTGCCGGTCGTGCCCGACGAGGCGTGGATGCGCACGATGTCGTCCATCGGCACGGCGAACATGCCGAAGGGGTAGGTGCGGCGCAGGTCTTCCTTGGTGGTGAAAGGAAACTTGGCGAGATCGCCGAGCGTCTTCAGATCGTCGGGAACCAGCCCGAGGCTGTCGAACTTGTCGCGGTAGTGCGCGACGTTCTCGTAGGCGTGCTTCAGCGTCGCCCGCAGGCGCTGGAGCTGGAGCGCGGAAATCCCGTCGCGGCTGGCGGTCTCGATAGCCTCGAGACCGGGGCGTTCGGCGCGGGTCACTGCGGAGCGGCCCGTCAGTCCTTCGGCCGCCGGTCGATGACGCGCTTCGCCTTGCCCACCGAGCGTTCGATGCCGCCGACTTCGACGACGCGGATCTGCGCGGTGATGCCGATGTAGGACTTGATGTGGTGCGCCAGTTCGTGCGCCGCGTATTCCTTCTCGGCGCCGGTGGCCGTCGCGAACTCCGGCTTCATCTCGACGTTCACCGCGACCGTATCGAGATGGCCGTCGCGTGCCACCTCGATCAGGTAGTGCGGCGAAAGCTTGGGCGTCTTGAGGATCTGCTCCTCGATCTGCGAGGGGAAGACATTCACGCCGCGGATGATCAGCATGTCGTCGGAGCGGCCGGTGATCTTGCTCATGCGGCGCATGGCGCGCGAGGTCGGCGGCAGCAGCCGCGTGAGGTCGCGCGTGCGGTAGCGGATGACGGGCAGCGCTTCCTTGGTGAGCGAGGTGAATACCAGTTCGCCGAGTTCGCCGTCGGGCAGCACCTCGCCGGTCTTCGGATCGATGATCTCAGGATAGAAGTGGTCTTCCCAGATCACCGGGCCATCCTTGGTCTCGACGCACTCGTTGGCGACGCCGGGGCCGATGACCTCGGAAAGGCCGTAGATGTCGACTGCCTGCATGTCGAAGCGGCGCTCGATCTCCTCGCGCATCTGCTGCGTCCAGGGTTCGGCACCGTGGATGCCGATCGACAGCGAACACTTGGCCGGATCGAGGCCCTGGCGCACGAACTCGTCGCCGATCGCCAGCATGTAGGAGGGCGTGACCATGATGATGTCGGGTTGGAAGTCGAGGATCAGCTGCACCTGACGCTCGGTCTGGCCTCCGCCGAAGGGGATCACGGTGCAGCCGAGCTTCTCGCCGCCGTAGTGGGCGCCCAGGCCGCCGGTGAACAGGCCGTAGCCGTAGGAGACGTGGAGCTTGTGGCCGGGGCGGCCGCCGGAGGCGTAGATCGAGCGCGCCACCAGGTTCGACCAGGTGTCGATGTCCTTCTGCGTGTAGCCGACGACGGTCGGCTTGCCGGTGGTGCCCGACGAGGCATGCACGCGCACCACCTTCTCGCGGGGCACGGCGAACATGCCGAAGGGGTAGGTCTCGCGCAGGTCCTGCTTGGTGGTGAAGGGGAACTTGGCGAGGTCCTTGAGTTCCTTGAGGTCGTCCGGACGGACGCCGGCGGCGTCGAACTTCTCGCGGTAGTGCGCGACGTTGTCGTAGGCGTGCTTGAGGGACCAGCGCATGCGCTGCAACTGCAGCGCCGAGATTTCGTCGCGGCTGGCGTTTTCGATGGCGTCAAGGCCGATGGCGTTGCTCATGATCATTCTCTCCCTGGCCGCGATTATCCCTTACTTTCGTCGGGCTCGAAGAAATGGCCCTTGACGCGCGCGGCGCGGCCGCGGAACACCGCTATCAGCTTGCCTTCGGCGTTCGTCACCTCGATGTCGTAGACGCCGCTGCGCCCGCCCTGGTGGCGCGCGTGGCCGGCGGCGGTGAGTGCGTCGCCGATGTGCGCCGGCGCCAGGAAGTTGATGTCCACGCCCGCGGCGACGGCGAAATGGTTGAAGCTGTTGCAGGCATAGGCGAAGGCCGAGTCGGCCAGCGCGAAGATGAAGCCGCCGTGGCAGGTGCCGTGGCCGTTGACCATGTCCTGGCGCACGGTCATGTGCAGCGTCGCCGTGCCGGCGCCGACGGCGGCGATCTCGATGCCGAGGCCGCGCGCGGCGTGATCGTCGGGCCACATGATCTCGGCGCAGCGCCGCGCGATTTCGTCGGGCGTCATAGGGATTCCTTGCCGCAGAGCGGTCTTTAAGTAGAATGAACCGAAAACCGCGATGGTACCGGAGGATTCATGGCGCATCCCATGTTCGTCAAGCACCAGGACTTGTTGGGCTCCGCGGTACATGCGATCGAAAGCCGGGGCTGCTGGAGCCCCTACAGCGACGACCTCGCGGACTACGGCGAGAACGCCGTCGAAGCGGGACGCAAGGCGTTCTTCGAAGCCTATCCGGACGCGCAGTTCTATCTCGACCAGCCCGGCGTCGTCGGCCGCGGCGGCGGCGAGGCGTCGCCCTACGGCGCCGCGCTCAACATCAGCTACCCGAAGTGCAGCGCCGATGCCCTGATCGCGGCGGCGAAGACGGCGATGCCGGCCTGGGCGAAGGCCGGACCCGACGTGCGCGCGGGCGTGTGCGCGGAAATCCTCGAGCGTTTGAACCGCCGCAGCATCGAGCTGGCGTTCGCGACGATGCATACCACCGGACAGTCGTTCGCCGCGGCCTTCCCGGAAGCCGGCGCCGGCGCGCAGGGGCGCGGCCTCGAGGCAGTCGCCTACGCCTGGCGCGAGATGAAGCACGTGCCGTATCGGGCGACCTGGGAACAGGAACGCGGCGCGCGCGCGCCGCTCAAGCTCGAGAAGCGCTACGCGGTGATGCCGCGCGGCGTCGCGCTCGCCTTCTCGTGCGCCGAGACGCCGACGTCGAGCAGCTACCCGGGCATCTTCGCCAGCCTCGCGACGGGCAACGCGGTGATCGTCAAGCCGCATCCCGAAGCGATCCTGCCGCTGGCGATCACCGTGGCCCTGATGCGCCAGACGCTGAAGGAAGCCGGCTTCGATCCCGATCTGGTGAGCCTGCTGGTCGATACGGCGGCGGCGCCGGTGGCGCGCGAGGTCGCGCTCAAGCCCGACGTCCGCATCATCGATTACGCCGGCGATGCCGAGTTCGGCGAGTGGCTCGAGCAGAACGTCCACGACGTGCTGCTGTTTACCGAGAAGCCCGGCGTGAGCTGCGTCGTGGTGGACGGCGCGGCGGATTACGTCGGCATGCTCGACAACATCGCGCTGTCGCTGACGGCGAATGCCGGGCAGCGGCGCGGCGCGCCGCAAGTGGTCTTCGTCAGCCGCCAGGGCGTGCGCGCCAGCACCCACATGGCGCATGCGGCGACGATTCCGGCCGAGCGCTTCGGCCCCGACCTGGCGCGCGCGATCGGCCGCCGGCTCGAGGACGCGGCCGCCGCCTGCGAGCTGCTGGGCGCCATCCGCTCCCCGGCCACGCAGGCGCGCCTGGACGCGCTGGCGGAGGCCGGCGAAGTCATGAGAGCAGCGGAGCCGATCGCGCACCCGCAGTGGCCGGAGGCCGTCGTGCGTGCGCCGCTGCTGCTGCAAGTGCCGGTCGACGCGGGCGACCTCTGGATGGAGGAAAGCGGCTGTCCCGCCGCCTTCATCGTCGAGACCGCGACGACCGCCCAGAGCCTCGCGCTGGCCGAGCGCGCGATGCGGGAGAAGGGGTCGCTGATGTTCTCCGTCTATTCGGACAACGAGAACATCGTCCAGCTCGCCGAGGAGGCGTCCCTGCGCACCGGGACGCCGCTTGCGGTCGGCCTGGTCGGGGATTTCGTCGCCGGCCGGACGGCGGCGTTCTCCGACTATCGCGCCAGCGGGGCCAACCCCGCCGCCCGCGGCTGCCTCACGGACGGTGGTTTCGTCGCCGGCCGGTTCTTCGTCGTGCAGTCGTATCGCAATGCCTGATGCCCGCCCTTGAGTCTTCTATAAGTTAGCGGGGTGCGGGCCATAACGTGATACTATCGCCGGCTCCGGCGAGCGGCCTTTCGGCGTAATCGGAGCTGTGGAAACCGTTGGCATCCCGTTCGCGGACGCCGGCACCCAAGACCGGCGCGCATCCGGCATGATCGTTCCCAATCGCAGACCTACCAAGGAAGAGGCATGAAGATCCACGAATATCAGGGCAAGGAAATCCTGAGGAAATTCGGCGTAACGACGCCGCGCGGCATCCCCTGTTTCACCGTCGACGAGGCGGTCAAGGCGGCGGAGACGCTGGGCGGCAACGTCTGGGTGGTGAAGGCCCAGATCCACGCCGGCGGCCGCGGCAAGGGCGGCGGCGTCAAGCTGGCGCGCTCGCTCGACGAAGTGCGCGCCAACGCCGGCGCCATTCTCGGCATGCAGCTGAAGACGCACCAGACCGGCCCCGAGGGCCAGAAGGTCCGCCGGCTGCTGGTCGAAGACGGCGCCGACATCAAGAAGGAATACTACTGCGCCGCGCTGACCGACCGCGCCACGCAGAAGGTCGCCATGATGGCCTCCTCCGAAGGCGGCATGGACATCGAGGAAGTGGCGCACAAGACGCCCGAAAAGATCATCAAGGTGTTCGTCGACCCGCTGGTCGGCCTCACCGACGCGCAGGCCAAGCAACTGGCGGACGGCATCGGCGTGCCCGCCGCCTCGCAGGCCCAGGCCATCGACACCTTCAAGAAACTCTACACCTGCTACATGGAAACCGATGCCAGCCTGGCGGAGATCAACCCGCTGATCCTGGAAGGCAACGGCAACATCAAGGCGCTCGACGCCAAGTTCAATTTCGATTCCAACGCGCTCTACCGCCAGCCCGAGATCGTCGCCATGCGCGACCTCGACGAGGAGGACGCCGACGAGATCGAGGCCTCCAAGTTCGACCTCGCCTACATTTCTCTCGACGGCAACATCGGCTGCCTGGTGAACGGCGCAGGCCTGGCGATGGCGACCATGGACACCATCAAGCTGTTCGGCGCCGAGCCGGCCAACTTCCTCGACGTCGGCGGCGGCGCCACGACCGAGAAGGTGACCGAAGCCTTCAAGATCATGCTCAAGAACCCCAAGGTCAAGGGCATCCTGGTCAACATCTTCGGCGGCATCATGCGCTGCGACACCATCGCCACCGGCGTCGTCGCCGCGGCGCGCGAAGTGCACCTCTCCGTGCCGCTGGTGGTGCGCATGAAGGGCACCAACGAAGACCTCGGCAAGAAGATCCTTGCCGAATCCGGCCTGCCGATCATCGCCGCCGACACCATGGCAGAAGCCGCGACCAAGATCGTCGCGGCCGTGAAGTGAGGAATTAGCAAATGTCGATCCTGATCAACAAGGACACCAAGATCATCACCCAGGGGATTACCGGCAAGACCGGCCAATTCCATACCGAGAAGTGCATCGAGTACGCCAACGGCAAGAACTGCTTCGTCGCCGGCGTGAACCCAAAGAAGGCCGGCGAGTCGATCTTCGACGTGCCGATCTTCGCCTCCGTCAAGGAAGCGAAGGCCCAGACCGGCGCCACCGTCTCGGTGATCTACGTGCCGCCCGCCGGCGCCGCCGACGCGATCTGGGAAGCCTGCGAGGCCGACCTCGACCTGGCGATCTGCATCACCGAGGGCATCCCCGTGCGCGACATGCTGGTCGTGCGCAACAAGATGAAGCAGAAGGAAGCCAAAGGCGGCAAGAAGACGCTGCTGCTCGGCCCCAACTGCCCCGGCCTCATCACGCCCGACGAAGTCAAGATCGGCATCATGCCGGGCCACATCCACCGCAAGGGCCGCATCGGGGTGGTGTCGCGCTCCGGCACGCTGACCTATGAAGCCGTCGCGCAGCTCACCGAGATCGGCCTCGGCCAGTCGTCGGCGGTCGGCATCGGCG
>DAIDAU010000529.1 GCA_027310465.1 Rhodocyclaceae bacterium | reverse complement strand
GGTCAAACGCCCCAAAAGGCGCTAAAATCCAAGGTTTTCGCAATTCCTCCGCCGGTTCGCCAGGCCACCACACACGATGCTGACATTTCAACAAATCATCCTCAAGTTGCAAGAATATTGGGACGCCCAAGGCTGCGCACTGCTGCAGCCCTACGACATGGAAGTCGGCGCCGGCACTTCGCACACGGCAACCTTCCTGCGCGCGATCGGCCCGGAACCGTGGCGCGCCGCCTACGTCCAGCCCTCGCGCCGCCCCAAGGATGGCCGCTACGGCGAAAACCCCAACCGCATGCAGCACTACTACCAGTACCAGGTGGTGCTCAAGCCCGCGCCCGCCAACATCCTCGAGCTCTATCTCGGCTCGCTCGAAGCGCTGGGCTTCGACCTCAGGAAGAACGACATCCGCTTCGTCGAGGACGATTGGGAGAACCCGACGCTCGGCGCCTGGGGCCTGGGTTGGGAAGTCTGGCTCAACGGCATGGAGGTCACGCAGTTCACCTACTTCCAGCAGGTCGGCGGCATCGACTGCAAGCCGATCACCGGCGAGATCACCTACGGCATCGAGCGCCTGGCGATGTACCTGCAGGGCGTCGAGAACGTCTTCGACCTCAAGTGGACCGAGGGCCTGACCTACCGCGACGTCTATCACCAGAACGAGGTCGAGCAGTCGGCCTACAACTTCGAGCACTCCGACGCCGATTTCCTGTTCCATGCCTTCGGCGCCCACGAAAAGCAGGCCAAGCACCTGATGGACGAGAAGCTGGCGCTGCCGGCCTACGAGCAGGTGCTCAAGGCCGCGCACACCTTCAACCTGCTGGATGCGCGCGGGGCGATCTCGGTGACCGAGCGCGCCGCCTACATCGGCCGCATCCGCAACCTGGCGAGGAGCGTGGCGCAGAGCTACCTCGACAGCCGCGCGCGGCTGGGCTTCCCGATGGCGCCGCGCCCGCATGCGGAAGAAGTGCTGGCGCAGCTCGAAGCGAAGAAGGCGGCCTGAGATGAGCGCGACGAAGAATCTGCTGGTCGAGCTGTTCGTCGAGGAACTGCCGCCGAAGGCGTTGAAGAAGCTGGGCGAGTCTTTTGCGCAGACCCTGGCGCAAAGCCTGAAGTCGCAAGGCCTCGCCACCGACGCGTCCGCCGTGACACCCTATGCCTCGCCGCGCCGCCTGGCGGCGCACGTCACCGGGGTGCCGGCGCAAGCCGCCGACCGCAAGGCGACGCAGAAGCTGATGCCGGTCGCGGTCGGTCTCGACGCGGGCGGCAACGCGACGCCGGCGCTGGTCAAGAAACTCGCGGCGCTTGGCGCCGATGCTTCCGTCGTTCCGCAGCTGCGCCGCGAATCGGACGGCAAGGCCGAGGTGTTGTTCTTCGACAGCACCGCGAAAGGCGCGACGCTGGCCGAAGGCCTGCAAAAGGCGCTCGAAGCCGCATTGGGCGGCCTGCCCATTCCGAAGGTCATGACCTACCAGCTCGCCGACGGCTGGAGCACGGTGAACTTCGTCCGCCCCGCGCATTCGCTCGTCGCGCTGCACGGCGCGGACATCGTGCCGATCAGCGTGCTCGGCATGACGGCCGGGCGCGAAACGCAGGGGCATCGCTTCGAGGCTTCCGCCGATCGGGTCGTGCTGAAGGACGCCGACGGCTATGCGCCGCAGCTTGAAGCCGAAGGCGCAGTGATTGCGAGCTTCGCGGCGCGGCGTGCCGAAATCGCGCGCCAACTCGCCGAAGCCGCCGCCAAGGCCGGCGAACAAGGCTCGGCTGCGCTTCGGCCGATCGACGACGACGCGCTGCTCGACGAAGTCACCGCGCTGGTCGAGCGCCCCAACGTGCTGATCGGCCAGTTCGAGGAGAGCTTCCTGCAAGTGCCGCAGGAATGCCTGATCCTGACGATGAAGGCCAACCAGAAGTACTTCCCGCTGCTCGACGCCGCGGGCACGCTCACCAACAAGTTCCTCATCGTCAGCAACATTCGCCCGGCCGATGCCTCGGCGGTGGTCGGCGGCAACGAGCGCGTGGTGCGCCCGCGTCTGGCCGACGCCAAGTTCTTCTTCGACCAGGACCGCAAGAAGCCGCTCGATTCGCGCGTGCTCGGCCTGGCGAAAGTCGTCTATCACAACAAGCTCGGCACCCAGGGCGAGCGCGTCGGCCGCGTGCAGGCGATCGCGCGTGCGATCGCCGGCGAACTCGGCGGCGGCGAACTGACGCGCATGGCCGACCGCGCAGCGCTGCTGGCCAAGGCGGACCTGCTGACGGACATGGTCGGCGAGTTTCCCGAACTGCAGGGCATCATGGGGCGCTACTACGCGCTCAACGACGAGGAACCGGCGGAGATCGCGGACGCCATCGAGGACCACTACAAGCCGCGCTTCGCCGGCGACAGCCTGCCGCGCGGGCGCGTCGGCACGGTGGTGGCGCTGGCCGACAAGCTCGAGACGCTCGCCGGCATGTTCGGCATCGGCCAGGTGCCGACGGGCGACAAGGACCCATTCGCGCTGCGCCGCCATGCGCTCGGCGTGATCCGCATGCTCTCCGAGGGCGACCTCGATCTGCCGCTCGACAAGCTGCTCGAGCTCGCCGTCGCGCAGTTCAAGGACATCGACGGCTTCAAGGCGCCGACGAGCGCTCTGGCCGACTTCATCTACGAACGCCTCGCCGGCAGCCTGCGCGACCAGGGCTACTCGGCGCAGGAAGTCGACGCCGTCGTCAGCCTGCGGCCGCAGCGCCTCGGCGACATCCCGAAGCGCCTCGCCGCGGTGCGCGCCTTCGCCGCGCTGCCGGAGGCGGCGAGCCTCGCGGCGGCCAACAAGCGCGTCGGCAACATCCTCAAGAAGGCGGACTGCGCGGTGGTGGCCAAGGTCGACGCCGGCCTGCTCAAGGAGTCCGCCGAGGTCGCGCTGAGCCACGCGCTCGCCGCGGTGAAGCCGAAGGCCGACGCCGCCTTCGAGCAGGGCGACTACACGGCCTCGCTGCAGACGCTCGCGGCGCTCAAGGCGCCGGTCGACACCTTCTTCGACGACGTCATGGTCAACGCCGAGGACGTGGCGCTGCGCGCCAACCGCCTCGGCCTGCTCGCCATCCTGCACCAGGCGATGAACCGCGTCGCGGACCTCTCCAAGCTCTCCGCATGAAGCTCATCATCCTCGACCGCGACGGCGTCATCAACCACGACTCCGACCAGTACATCAAGTCGCCGGACGAGTGGAAGCCGATTCCCGGCAGCCTCGAGGCGATCGCGCGGCTCAACCAGTGGGGCTACCGCGTCGTCGTCGCCACCAACCAGTCGGGAGTCGGCCAGGGCCTGTTCGAGATGGACGTGCTCAACGCCATCCACGACAAGATGATCAAGGCGGCGGCGCAGGTCGGCGGGCGCTTCGACTCGATCTTCTTCTGCCCGCACACCAGCGCCGACGGCTGCGAATGCCGCAAGCCGAAGCCCGGCCTGCTGCGCGACATCGCGGCGCGCTACAACGTCAGCCTCGCCGGCATGCCGGTGATCGGCGACAGCCTGCGCGACCTGCAATGCGCGGTGGCGGTGGATGCGCAGCCGATCCTGGTGCTGACGGGCAAGGGCGGGCGCACCGTGGACGATCCGGCCCTGCCGGCCGTGACGACGGTGTTTCCCGATCTTGCGGCGGCGGTGCACAAGATCGTCGCGCCATGAGTTTCCTGCGTTCGAGTGTCTTCATGCTGGCGTTGATCGTGCTGACGCCGCTGCTGGTCACAATCCTGCTGCTGATGTTCTGGCTGCCGGCGCGGCAGCGCCGCCGGATCGCGATGGGCTGGGTGCATCCGGCCGCCTGGCTGGTCGAGCACCTGCTCGGCATCCGCTATCGCCTCATCGGCGCCGAGAACATTCCGGCGCAGCCGTGCGTGGTGCTCTGCAAGCACCAGTCGGCCTGGGAGACGATCATGCTGCAGAAGATCTTCCGCCTGCCGGCCTTCGTCTACAAGCGCGAGCTCCATTGGCTGCCGTTCTTCGGCTGGGGCCTGTGGCTGATGCCCTTCGTCGCCATCGACCGCAACGCCGGCAAGCAGGCGCTGAACCAGGTGGCGCAGCGCGGCAAGCAGCGGCTCGCCGAAGGCTATCCGGTGGTGATCTTCCCGGAAGGCACGCGCGTGCCGCCGGGAGAGAAGAAACGCTACAAGGTCGGCGGCGCGCATCTCGCCGCAAAGGCGGGCGCGCCCGCGGTGCCGGTCGCGCTGAACTCCGGCGAGTTCTGGCGCCGCAAGGCTTTCCTCAAGCGCCCCGGCCTCGTCACGGTGAGCATCGGTCCGGCCATTGACCCGACGGGACTAAGTGCGGAAGATATCAACCTTCGCGCCGAGACCTGGATCGAAAGCGAGATGCGCCGCATCAGTCCCCACCTCTACGAGAATGAAGCCCCGACATCCGCAGCTGGCGCTACGGCTTGATTTCGAGGCCCCCGATCCCGGCGCGCGCTGGCGCGACGGGGCGAAGCTGCCTTATCTCGGCGGCGAGATCGTTCTGTCCCTGAGCACCGACCGCCGCGTCGCGGCGCTCGAGGACGGCGTGCTGCATCTGCCGCTGCCGCCCGAGGCGACCGCACGCCAGGTGCAGGACGGCGCCGAGATAAGGCAGCTTCGCCCCGTCGCGCCAGCGCGCGCCGGGATCGGGGGCCTCGAAATCAAGCCGTAGCGCCAGCTGCGGATGTCGGGGCTTCATTCTCGTAGAGGTGGGGACTGATGC
>DAIDAU010000526.1 GCA_027310465.1 Rhodocyclaceae bacterium | reverse complement strand
GCCGCCGACATCCTTTCGGCACTCG
This sequence comes from Rhodocyclaceae bacterium, assembly GCA_027310465.1. Classification (GTDB taxonomy): domain Bacteria; phylum Pseudomonadota; class Gammaproteobacteria; order Burkholderiales; family Rhodocyclaceae; genus Nitricoxidireducens. Next base: position 21,748 of record DAIDAU010000526.1, on the reverse strand, counting down.
GAAGCTAAGTGAGCGCCGAGGCGCTTTCTGGCCGGCATATCGTCGTCACTCGCCCCGCGGGGCAGGCGGCGCACCTGGCCGAAGCGCTGGTCGCCCTGGGCGCGAAGCCCGTACTGTTCCCCGTGCTGCAAATCTTCGACGTCGAGGACAGCGGGCCGCTGCTCGCCGCGGCCGAGCGCCTCGACGAATTCGACTGGGTGGCCTTCGTCAGCCCCAACGCCGTCGAGAAGGCGCTCAAGCTCATGCTGTCGCGGCGCGCCTGGCCGTCGCAAGTGCGCGTCGCCACGGTCGGCAAGAGCAGCGAGCAAGCGCTGGCGTCGTTCGGCATCGCCAACGTCGCCGCGCCGCAGGAGCGCTTCGACTCCGAGGCGCTCGTCGCGCTGCCCGAGCTCCAGGACATGGCCGGCAAGAAGGTGCTGATCTGCCGCGGCGACGGCGGGCGCGAGCTGCTCGGCGATACTTTGAAGGAGCGCGGCGCGACCGTCGAATACCTGACCTGCTACCGGCGCGGCAAGCCGGCGCTCGACCCGGCGCCGCTGCTCAAGCTATGGACCGACGGCCAGCTCGACGCCGTCACGGCCACCAGCAGCGAAGGCCTGCGCAATTTCTTCGAGATGGTCGGCAAGCTGGGCCAGGCCTGGCTGCGCAAGACGCCGACCTTCGTGCCGCACGCGCGCATCGCCGAGCAGGCGCGCGCGCTCGGCCTGCATGAAGTCGTACTCACCGGCCCCGGCGACGATGGCCTCGTCACGGGGCTCACCGCCTATTTCGGAACCGCCCGCCATGTCGCCTGAACCGACCCCGCCAGAAGCGCCCGGCACGCCGCCGGCGCGCAGCTTCGTTCCCGCCTGGCTGCGCCGGCCGCCGGTGGTGATCGCCGCCGTCGCGCTGGCGCTGCTCGGCTGGCAGTGGATCGAGACGCGCGCGCGCCTCTCCGACGTGCAGGAGGAATTGACCCGGCGGCTGTCCGAGGGCGACGCCGTGGCCACCGCCGCGCGCATGCAGGCGAAGCAGGCGCAGGAGGACCTGCAGGCGCTGCAGGCGAAGGTGGCGGCGCTGGACGCCAAGCTCGGCGAGACCCAGGGCCAGCAGGTGGCCCTCGAGGCGATGTACCAGGAGCTGTCGCGCAGCCGCGACGAGCGCGTGTTGGCGGAGGTCGAGCAGGCGGTGACCATCGCCGCGCAGCAGCTGCAGCTCGCCGGCAACGTCGAGGCGGCGCTGATCGCGCTGCAGAGCGCCGACGCGCGCCTGGCGCGCGCTTCCAACCCGCGGCTGCTCGACCTGCGCAAGGTGCTGGCGCGCGACATCGCGCGCCTCAAGGCGCTGCCGGCGGCCGACGTGCCCGGCATCGCGCTCAAGCTCGAGAGCGTGGCCGTCGGCGTCGACGCGATGCCGCTGGCCTTCGAGCAGCGTCCCAAATCGGAGACGCCGGCCAAGCCGTCGCGCTCGCCGGCCGACCTCAGCTTCTGGCAGTCGCTGGCGCGCGACATCTGGAACGACACCAAGCAGCTGGTGCGCATCGAGCGCATCGACGCGCCCGAGCCGGGCTTGCTTTCGCCGAGCCAGAGCTTCTTCCTGCGCGAGAACCTCAAGCTGCGGCTGGTCAATGCGCGCCTGGCGCTGCTGTCGCGGGATGCACGCAGCTTCAAGGAGGACGTGAGCCAGTCGCGCGCCTGGCTCGAGCGCTATTTCGACGCCAGCAGCAAGCCGGTGCAGGCGGCGCTGGCCACCTTGAAGTCGCTGTCGGCGATCGACATGGTGAACGAGATGCCCTCGCTCGACGAGACGCTCAACACGCTGCGCAACTACAAGCTGGCGCAGGAGAAGAAATAGATGCGGGCGCTGCTCTGGCTGCTGACGCTCGCCGCGCTCGCCGTCGGGCTGTCGCTCGCCGCGCGCTACAACGAGGGCTACGCGCTGTTCGTGCTGCCGCCGTGGCGCATGGAGATATCGCTCAACCTGCTGCTGGTCCTGGTGATCGCCGGCTTCGTCGTGCTCTACCTGATCCTGCGCGGCGTCGTGAATACGCTGAGCCTGCCCGCCAAGGTGCAGGCGTTCCGCGCGCGCCGCGCGAGAGAGAAGGCCGCCGCCGCGCTGGCCGACGCCGTGCGCATGATGCAGGAAGGCCGCTACGGCCATGCGCTGAAGAGCGCCGAGGCCGCCTACGAGAAGGGCTTCCGGCCGGGCTTGGCGGCGCTCACCGCGCAGCGCGCGGCGCATGCGCTGCGTAACGACGAGCGCGAGACTTATTGGCGCGACCGCGCGACCTGGCACGACGCGGAGACCTACTCGGCGCGCCTGATGACGACCGCGGAGCTGGCGATCGAGGCGCGCGATTTCGAGGCGGCGCACCGCTCGCTCGAACGCCTGGCGACCTCGGAAGGGCGCCACATCGCGGCGCTGCGCCTGTCGGTGCGGGCCGAGCAGGGACTCGGCAACTGGGCCGAGGTGCTGCGCCTGGCGCGCCAGCTCGAGAAGCACAAGGCGCTGACGCCGGAGCAGGCGGCGCCGCTGCGCGGCCGCGCCTACCGCGAGATCATTTCGCAGATGGGCGATCCGGCGCAGCTGGTGCGCTACTGGAACGCGATGCCCGAAGCCGACCGCCTGGAGCCGCGGCTGGCGACGCAGGCGGCGCGCACGCTGGCGGCCACCGGCGGCTGTGCCGAAGCGGCGGTGCTGATCGAGGACTTCCTCGACGAGCGCTGGGATTCGGCGGTCGCGGCGCTCTACGCCGACTGCGAGGGCGGCGACACGCTGGCGCGCATCGCGCACGCCGAGAAGTGGCTGCGCGCGCATCCGCGCGACGAGCAGCTGCTGCTGGGGCTGGGCCGGCTGTGCGTCAAGCAGAAGCTGTGGGGCAAGGCGCAGAGCTATTTCGAGGCCTCGCTCGCCGTGCTGCCGACGCGCGGCGCGCACGTCGAACTGGCGCACCTGCTCGACGACCTCGGCCGCGCCGAGGACGCGAACCGGCATTTCCGCGCGGCGGCGGCGCTCTGAGCCTTCATTGCAGCGCCGCGGCGGCCGGGCCGTCCGCCGGCGCTTCCCCATTGGGATAAGCCACGCGGCGCAGCTTGCCGCCCTTCACTTCGCGATAGACGAGATCGCCGGTATCGAAGGCGTAATCGGGGTGACGCGCGTCGTTCCACTGGTTGAGGAAGTAGGTGTAGAACGACGGGAACAGGCCACGGCCCGGCTTGCCCGGCTGCAGGGCGAAGACGTATTCGGGGCAGGGCACGCCGTCGCGGCTGCCGTGGCAGGAGCGCACCCAGACGTGCTCGCCGGTGAACACCAACTTCCAGAACGGCAGGTCGTCGTAGAGCTTCAGCGCAATCTTCCTCCCCGCTCCCTGGAGTTCCTGCAATCGGGCGATGCTCGCCGCCACTTCGCGCCGCATTTCGGCGAGGACCTTCGCCGGCTCGGCGTGGTTCGCGGCATAGGCTTCGGCCGCGGCGCCGTAAGGGTTCAGCAGCATCACGCGGATCTCGTAGCACTGGCCCAGCACGTCGCGCAGCGTGCTGTCGGGCGCGGCGAAGGTGCCGTAGCCGGTGACGGACATCACGGTGAGGTCGCGCTTCCACGGCAGCTCGCGCAGCAGCCTGTCGGTGCCCGGACTGTCCGGCTCGCAGGCGCCGACGAGCGAGGCGAGCGCGCCGGCGTGCGCCGCCTTGCGATAGCGCCATGCCAGCTTGCCGAGGTTGAGCACCAGCACCAGCACGCCGGCGAAGGCGATCTCGGTGGCGACCATCATCTGCGCGTCGTCGCGCACCTTCGGCCACCAACTGAACAGGATGTAGCTGGCGGCGCGCGGCAGCGAGAAGGCGATGCCCAGCGCCAGTAGCGTGATGCCGGCGTGCGTGGCGATCTTGGACAGGCTGTTCCAGAAATGCTGAATCGGGATTCTCATGAGCATGACTTCTCCTTGACGTGCGGACGAAGGAAGCGGCGTGAGAGCCTCGGGGCCGAATGAGCCGCTGCGCCGGCGAGTCGGGGTCGCCTCGGCGCATGGGATGCCGCGCACGGCGCGGCACGATCCTGTTGCTGACTGGCGGCCGGCGGGGAAGTTCGATAAATGGCCGACCCGGCCCGCCAGTCTTGGCGCTTGCCGGTAGGCGCGCTACTCAGATCCAGTCGCGCGGCGGCAGAAAATCGGTATAGAGCGCCTCTTCCGGACTACCGGGGGCGGGGTGCCAGTCGTAGCGCCATTTGACGAGCGGCGGCAGCGACATCAGGATGGCCTCGGCGCGGCCGCCCGATTGCAGGCCGAACAGCGTGCCGCGGTCCCAGACCAAGTTGAACTCGACGTAGCGGCCGCGCCGGTAGGCCTGGAAGTCGCGCTCGCGCTCGCCGTAGGGGAGATCGCGGCGGCGCTCGCAGATCGGCAGGTAGGCGCCGACGAAGGCGTCGCCGACGCTCTGCGTCAGCGCGAAGCAGCGCTTGAAGCCGCCGTCGTTGAGATCGTCGAAGAAGATGCCGCCGGTGCCGCGCGGCTCGTTGCGGTGCTTGAGGAAGAAATAGTCGTCGCACCATTTCTTGAAGCGCGGATGCACTTCCTTGCCGAAGGGATCGAGCGCCTGGCGGCACGAGCGATGGAAGTGCACGACGTCCTCGACCGTCGGATAGTAGGGCGTGAGATCCATGCCGCCGCCGCACCACCAGACCGGTTCGGCGCCGTCCTTCTCGGCGACGAAGAAGCGCACGTTGAGGTGCGTGGTCGGGCAGTAGGGATTGCGCGGATGCAGCACCAGCGAGACGCCCAGCGCCTCCCAGCGGCGGCCGGCGAGTTCCGGGCGCTGCGCGGTGGCGGAGGCGGGCAGCGTGGTGCCGGCGACGTGGGAATAATTGACGCCGCCGCGCTCGAAGAAAGCGCCGTCCTCGATGATGCGGGCGACGCCCAGGCCGCCCTCGGGGCGGCGCCACTTGTCCTTGCGGAACGGCTTGCCGTCGAAGGCCTCGAGCGCCTCGACGATGCGGTCCTGCAGGCCGGCGAGGTAGTTGCGGACCGAGGCGGTGTTCATTGCCGGGAGGCGCCGGCGTGCCGGCTCAGCGCCGGATCGCGCGATGCCCGATGTCGCGGCGGAACTGCTTGCCGGCGAAGTCGATGTGCTCGACGACTTCGTAGGCGCGGTTCTGCGCGAGCTTGGCGGTGTCGCCGAGCGCGGTGACGCAGAGCACGCGTCCGCCGGAAGTGACGACTTGGCCGCCCGCTTCCGCGGTGCCGGCGTGGAAGACATGCGCGTCGTCGGCCGCCTGCTGCGGCAGGCCGTGGATGACATCGCCCTTCCTCGGCGTGTCGGGATAGTTGGCGGCGGCGAGCACGACGCCCAGCGCGACGCGGCGGTCCCACTCGGCTTCGACCTTGTCGAGGCGGCCGTCGATGGCGGCGTCGAGCAGCGCGACGAAGTTGCTCTTCATGCGCATCATGATCGGCTGCGTCTCCGGGTCGCCCATGCGGCAGTTGAACTCGAGGACCTTGACCGAGCCGTCGGGCTTGATCATCAGTCCGGCGTAGAGGAAGCCGGTGAACGGGACGCCGTCCTTGGCCATGCCGTTGATCGTCGGCATGATCACTTCGCGCATCACCTTGGCGTGGATCTGCGGCGTGACGACGGGCGCGGGCGAGTAGGCGCCCATGCCGCCGGTGTTCGGGCCGGTGTCGCCGTCGCCGATGCGCTTATGGTCCTGGCTGGTGGCCAGCGCCAGCGCGTGGCTGCCGTCGGCCATGACGATGAAGCTCGCCTCCTCGCCGTCGAGGAACTCCTCGACGACGACGCGCGCGCCGGCATTGCCCATCCGGTTGTCGAGCAGCATCATGTCGATGGCGGCGTGCGCCTCGTGCAGCGAGGTCGCGACGACGACGCCCTTGCCGGCGGCGAGGCCGTCGGCCTTGATGACGATGGGCGCGCCCTTGTTCTCGACGTAGGCGTGCGCGGCCTGGGCGTCGGAGAAGGTGGCGAAGTCGGCGGTGGGGATGCCGTGGCGCGCCATGAAGCGCTTGGCGAAATCCTTCGAGCTTTCGAGCTGCGCCGCGGCCTGGGTGGGGCCGAAGATGCGCAGGCCGCGCTTGCGGAAGACGTCGACGATGCCGGCGGCGAGCGGCGCTTCGGGGCCGACGAGCGTCAGATGCACCTGCTCCTTCTCGGCGAAGTCGGCAAGCTCATCGACGTCCGTGAGCGGAACGTTCTTGAGCTCGGGCTCGCGTGCCGTGCCGGCGTTGCCGGGCGCGACGTAGACGATCTGCAGGCCGGGGGTCTGCGCGAGGCGCCAGGCCAACGCATGTTCGCGGCCACCGGAACCGACGACGAGAAGTTTCATGATCTGCTGCCGTTGAGATTAGTGACGGAAACTAGTGGCGGAAATGCCGGAAGCCGGTGAACACCATGGCGATGTTCTGCTCGTCGGCCGCGGCGATCACTTCGGCGTCGCGCACCGAGCCGCCCGGCTGGATCACCGCCGTGGCGCCGGCCTTGGCCAATACGTCGAGGCCGTCGCGGAAGGGGAAGAAGGCGTCCGACGCGACGACGGAACCGACGACGGTGAGGCCGTTGTTCTCGGCCTTGATCGCGGCGATGCGCGCGGAATCGACGCGGCTCATCTGGCCGGCGCCGACGCCGACGGTCATGTTGTCCTTGCAATAGACGATGGCGTTCGATTTCACGTACTTGGCGACGCGCCAGGCGAACAGCAGGTCGGCCATCTCCTGGGCGGAGGGTGCGCGCTTGGTGACCACCTTGACGTCGGCTTGGACGATGCGCGCGGAGTCGGCTGTCTGCACCAGCAGGCCGCCGCCGACGCGCTTGTAGTCCATCTGCTGGACGTCGGACTTGCCGAGCGGCACCAGCAGCACGCGCAGATTCTGCTTGGCGCCGAACACGGCGCGCGCGTCGGGCGTGATTTCCGGCGCGATGATGACTTCGGCGAACTGGCCGGCCACTGCTTCGGCGGTCGCCTTGTCGATGGCGCAGTTGAAGGCGATGATGCCGCCGAAGGCCGAGGTCGGGTCGGTCTTGAAGGCCTTGCGGTAGGCCTCTTCCGCGTTGGCGCCGATGGCGACGCCGCACGGGTTGGCGTGCTTGACGATGACGCAGGCGGCGGGCGCGTCGGAGAAGGCCTTGACGCATTCCCAGGCGGCATCCGAGTCGCCGATGTTGTTGTAGGAGAGTTCCTTGCCCTGCAGCTGCGTGTAGGCGGCGATGCTGCCCGGCAGCGGGTTCGGCTCGCGGTAGAACGCGGCGGATTGGTGCGGGTTCTCGCCGTAGCGCATGGTGTCGACCTTGTCGAAGGCGAGCTGCAGGCGGTTCGGGAAGGTGGTCGGCTTGTTCTCGGCGTCGAGACTGGTCAGCCAGTTGGCGATCTGGCCGTCGTAGCGGGCGGTGTGGGTGAAGGCTTTCTTGGCCAGTTCGAAGCGCGTCTTGGCGGAGAGCGCGCCGCCGTTGGCCTTGAGCTCGGCGATCACCGGCGCGTAGTCCTCGGGATCGGTCACGATGCCGACGCCGCCGGCTTCGTTGCCGTGGTTCTTGGCCGCGGCGCGCACCATGGTCGGGCCGCCGATGTCGATGTTCTCGATGGCGTCTTCCAGCGTGCAGTCCTTCTTGGCGATGGTGGCCGCGAACGGGTAGAGGTTCACCACAACGAGATCGATGGTCGGGATGTCGTGTTCCTTCATGGTCGCGGCGTGCGCGGCGTTGCCGCGGATGCCGAGGATGCCGCCATGCACCTTCGGGTGCAGCGTCTTGACGCGGCCGTCGAGCATCTCGGGGAAGCCGGTGTAGTCGGAGACGTCGGTGACCTCGATGTTCGCTTCGCGCAGCATCTTGGCGGTGCCGCCGGTCGACAGGATGTTGACGCCGAGCGCGGCGAGGTCGCGCGCGAAATCGACGACGCCGCGCTTGTCGGAGACGCTGATCAGGGCTTGGGTGACTTTGGACATCGTTGAATCCTCAAAGCAGGTTGTGATCGTTGAGTTTCTTCCGCAAGGTATTGCGGTTGATGCCGAGCATCTCGGCGGCCACGGTCTGGTTGCCGTTGGCGTGTTTCATGACGACTTCGAGCATCGGCTTCTCGACGCAGCACAGGACCATGTCGTAGATGCCGTGCGGATTCTCGCCGTCGAGATCGCGGAAGTAGCGATTCAGCGAACGGCGGACGCAGTCGGAGATTTCTGCACTCATGCGGCTAATGCCTCTTCTTCGTAGGTGAGACGGTCGTTGGCGGCGGCCTGGGCGAAGAAGAACTCGTCCGTGGCGGCGAGTTGTTCGTCGACCGTCTGCATCTGGTTCATGGCATGCCGGAAGCGGGCGGCGCCGGCGATGCCCTTGGTGTACCAGCTGATGTGCTTGCGCGCGACCTTGACGCCGGTGTCTTCGCCGTAGAAGGCGTAGAGCTCGGCGAGATGGCCCTTGAGGATGCGATGGATCTCGGCAACCTCGGGCGCGGGCAGCAGCGTGCCGGTGGAAAGAAAATGCTCGATCTCGCGGAACAGCCAGGGCCGGCCTTGCGCGGCGCGGCCGACCATCAGGCCGTCGGCCTTGGTGTGCTCGAGCACGGCCTTGGCCTTCTGCGGGGAGGTGATGTCGCCGTTGGCGATGACGGGGATGCGTACCTCCGTCTTCACGTGGGCGATCGTGTCGTATTCCGCTTCACCCATGTACTGGTCGGAGCGCGTGCGGCCGTGGATGGCGATGGCGCGCACGCCGCTTTGTTCCGCGATGCGGGCGATGGCCGGAGCATTGCGGTTGTTGCGGTCCCAGCCGGTGCGGAACTTGAGCGTCACCGGCGTCTGCGGAATGGCGCCGACGACGGCCTCGAGGATGCGCGCCACCAACGGCTCGTCCTTCATCAGCGCCGAGCCGGCCATCACGTTGCAGACCTTCTTCGCCGGGCAGCCCATGTTGATGTCGATGATCTGCGCGCCCTGGTCGACGTTGTACTTCGCCGCCTCCGCCATCAGGCGCGGATCGGCGCCGGCGATCTGCACGGCGATCGGTTCGACCTCGCCTTCGTGGTTGGCGCGGCGCAGCGTCTTGGCGCTCTTGTAAAGCAGCGAGTTGGAGGTCACCATCTCCGACACCGCGAGCCCGGCGCCGAGCTGCTTGCAGAGCTGGCGGAACGGACGATCGGTAACTCCGGCCATGGGCGCGACGAATAGATTGTTGCGCAGCTCGAAGCCGAGGAAGTTCATGGAAGGGGTGTTTGAGCGGGAAGGCGCGGATTCTACTCCAAGGCGCCTAAATTTTGTGCAGCGGTGTTTGGCTGGAATCCGAGGCGCCGTACGGTGCGCGCTCGGGCCGACGGGGTGCCCTGCTGCGCTGCGTGTCCCCCGGCGGACAAGAGCGATAAGGCGTCCGCCTCCTCCTTTACCTCCGCGCAGCAGGGCACCCCATCGGCTCGGCATGGAACCATGGTGCCGGCCTGATACATCCAAGATTGGCAGGGCGTCGAGCCGAGGGTGGCGGGTGGTCGTCGACGCGTAGGTAAAGGAGGAGGCGCAGGCCTTTTGATTTTCTGCGCCGGGGGACACGGAGCGGCGACGACCACCCGTCGCCCTCGGCGGGTTAAAGGCACAGACAGAAACCTAACGATCGCGCATCAACGCTTCGATGTCGGTAATCTTCTTGGGCGCATCGGCGGTGAGGATTTCGCAGCCGGATGCAGTGACGAGCGCATCGTCCTCGATGCGCACGCCGATGTTCCAGAACGCCTGCGGCACGTCGTCGGCCGGGCGGATGTAGCAGCCGGGCTCGACGGTGAGAACCATGCCGGGGGCGAGCGGACGCCAGGCGTCGGCTTCCTTGTATTCGCCGGCGTCGTGTACGTCGAGGCCCATCCAGTGGCTGGTGCGGTGCATGTAGAAGCGCTTGTAGGCTTCGGACTCGATGACGCCGTCGACGCTGCCTTCGAGCAGCTTCATGTCGACCATGCCTTGTGCGAGCACGCGGACGGCCGCGTCGTGCGGCGCGATGAAGGTGGCGCCGGGTTTGATCGCGGCGATGGCGGCGGCCTGGGCGTCGAGGACGAGGTCGTAGACGTCGGCCTGCGGGCCGGCGAAGCGGCCGCTGGCGGGAAAGGTGCGCGTGATGTCGGAAGCGTAGCCGTCGAGTTCGCCGCCGGCGTCGATCAGGACCAGCTCGCCGTCTTCGATGCGCTCGTGGTTCTCGACGTAATGCAGCACGCAGGCGTTGGCGCCGGAGGCGACGATGGGCGTGTAGGCGGGGTATTGGCAGCCGTGGCGGCGGAATTCGTGCAGCAGCTCGGCTTCGATCTGGAATTCGTAGCGGCCCGGCGCGGTGGCGCGCATGGCGCGCATGTGCGCGCCCGCAGAGATCCCGGCGGCGCTGCGCAGCAGGCCGATCTCGTGCGCGTCCTTGACGAGGCGCATGTCGTCGAGCACGGCGCGCACGTCCTCGATGCGCGACGGGGCGCGCTTGCCGGCGCGGCTCTGCGCGCGCACGGCGTTCAGCGTGGCTGCGATCCTCGCGTCCCATGCGACGTCGTGGCCGAGCGAGTACCAGAGCGCGGGACGGTTGGCGATCAACTCCTTGAGCTTCTCTTCGAGGTCCTTGATCGGATGGGCCTCGTCGAAGCCGAACTGCTCCTTCGCGCCTTCGGGGCCGAAACGGTAGCCGTCCCAGATCTCCTTGTCGGCGTCGCGTTCGCGGCAGAACAGGAGGCTGCGGGCATCTGCGCCGGCGACCAGCACCAGCACGGCCTCGGGTTCCGGAAAGCCGCTCAGGTAGTGGAAGTAGCTGTCGGCGCGGTAGGGGTAGGAGGTGTCGCGGTTGCGCAGCTTTTCGGGCGCCGTCGGAATGATGGCGACGCCTTCGCCCATGCGGGCGATCAGGCGGCGGCGGCGGTCGAGGAAGGGGGCGATGTCCATGATGTCCGATTATAGAGAGCGCAGTTCGGCGTCCAGTTCCTCTAGCCGCTGAGGCGTGCCGACGTCGACCCAGCGTCCGGCGTGCGCTTCGCCGCCGACCTTGTCCTCCGCCATGGCGGCGCGCAGCAGCGGGGCGAGTTTCGCCGGCTTGCCGCGCTCGATGTCCGCGAACAGCGCAGGGCGATAGATGCCGATGCCGGAGAAGGTGAGGCGGGGCTCGCCGCCGTCGGCGACGCGTCCCGATCGCAGGGCGAAGTCGCCGGCCGGATGGTGCGGCGGGTTGGGCACGAGGACGAGGTAGGCCACGTCGCCGTCCGCCAGCGCGGCGCGCGCGCGGGCGAAATCCCATTCGCAATAGGTGTCGCCGTTGACGACGAGGAACGGATCGTCGCCGAGCAGCGGCAGCGCGTTGGCGATGCCTCCCGCGGTTTCGAGCGCGCCGGCCGGCTCCGCCGAGTAGCGGATCGAGACGCCCCAGGCGCTGCCGTCGTCGAGCAGCGTCTCGATCTGGTCGCCGAGATGCGCGTGGTTGATGACGATCTCGCGCAAGCCGGCGCGCGCGAGGCGTTCGATGTGCCAGACGATCAGCGGCTTGCCGGCCACCGGCAGCAGCGGCTTGGGCGTGCGATCGGTCAGCGGGCGCATGCGCTCGCCTCTGCCGGCCGCAAGGATCATCGCTCTCAAAACGTGTATCCCACCTGGGCCTGGCGGTTCTCGAGCTGGTCGAGCAGCCGGAGCAGGCCGGCGAGTTCGCGGTAGCGCTCGCAGGCGGCGCGCAGGTACTTCGCGACCAGCGGCATGTCCTTGAGGTAGCCGTCCTTGCCGTCGCGGTGGTAGAGGCGCGCAAAGATGCCGAGCACCTTGACGTGGCGCTGCACGCCCATCCATTCGTAATCGCGGTAGAAGTCGCCGAAGTCGGCCCGCACCGGCAGCCCCGCCTTGCGCGCCTTTTCCCAGTAGCGTGCGACCCAGTCGAGGACGAGGTCTTCGGGCCACTCGACGTAGGCGTCCTTGAACAGCGAAACGAGGTCGTAGCTCATGGGGCCGTACACGGCATCCTGGAAATCGATGATGCCTGGGTTGCGGCCGTCGACGACCATCAGGTTGCGCGAGTGGTAGTCGCGGTGCACATAGACCTGGGGTTCGGCCAGATTGACGGCGAGGATCTTGTCGAACGCTTCCGCCAACGCCTGGCGCTGCGCGTCGGACAACTCTATCTTCAGGTGCTTGGCGATGTACCAATCGGGAAAGAGGTCGAGTTCGCGCTGCAGCAGCGCGCGATCGTAGGGCGCCAACTCGCCGGGCCGGCTGGCGGCCTGGATGCGCACCAGCGATTCGATCGCGTCGTGGTAGAGCGGGATCGTGTTGTCGGCGTCGAAGGCCGCCAGGTAAGTCGTCGAACCGAGATCCGACAGCAGCAGGAAGCCCTGTTCGGGATCGCTCGCCAGCACCTCGGGTACATGCACGCCCGCATTGTGGAAAAGCGCCTGGACATGCAGCCAGGGACGGCAATCCTCGTGCGAGGGAGGGGCGTCCATGACGACCTCCGTCGAGCCGTCCGCGAAGGTCGCGCGGAAATAGCGGCGGAAACTTGCGTCGGCGGATGCGGGGGCCAGTTCGAAGCTTCTTCCCGGGCGACGGCTTTCGAGCCAGGCCCGGATCTTGGCCTTCCTTTCCACGTGGTCAAACCCTTGAGAATGCTAGAATCCGCCGATTCTAACATCGGCTAAACGCGCGCCCCGGCGGCGTGCGACGAACAACACAACGATGTCGTTGCGCGAGTTTCTCTGCTGGGCGGGACTTTGCGGTGTGGCCGGCACGGCGCTCGCCGACGGCTTGCCGCCGCTTCGTGTCGATCCCGCCTTGCTGGGCAGCGCGCCGGCCGTGCCGCCGCCTCAGCCTGCTTATGCGCCGCCGGCAGCGCCCTCCGCTCCGCCGGTGACGTCCGAGGTTCCCGAACGCATCGAGAATCCGCAGCCGATCGAGCCGGTGCCGAAACAGAAGCCCCGGCCGGCCGCACAGACACCGTCCAAACCTGCCCCCGCCGAGGCGGCGCCGGCGAGCCCGCGGACGAGCGCCGGCGAATCCGCCCCCGCGCCGGCCGCCCCAGCCGCCAAGTCCGCCGCGGAGGATCGTCCGGCACCGGCGCAGAGCACTACGCCGCCGCTGGTCGAGGAGCGTCCCGCGCTGCCGCCGCTCTACTCCGCCTATGTCGCGGCGGGCCAGCTTCCCGAGCCGGTGCTGAAGCCGTCCGCCGCACTCGCGCCGCTGCCGCGCGACGCGAACGAATCCCGTCCGACCTTCCTCAGCGCCGACCGCGTGCGCGGACGCACCGACTACGAAATGATCGCCGAGGGCGATGCCGAACTGCGCAAGATCGGCACGGTGCTCGACGCCGACAAGATCACCTACTGGAGCCTCGACGACGAGGTCGAGGCCGTGGGCCATGTGCGCCTGCTGCACGATCAGGACACCTTTACCGGGCCGCTGCTGCGCATGAAGGTCGAGGAAAGCACCGGCTTCTTCGATCATCCGTCGTACACCATGCCGCGCACGACGAAAGTTCTCCCGGGCACGAAGGTCGGCGAGTTCCTGGTGCAGCCTGTCGAAGTGCCGATCACCGGGCGCGGCCAAGCCGAACGCATCGACTTCCAGGGCCAGAACGTCTACCACGTGCAGAACGGCACGTACAGCACCTGCGCGGCCGGCAATCAGGATTGGGTGGCGAAGGCGGCCGACCTGAACCTGGATTACAACCGCGAAGTGGCCGAGGGACGCGAAGGCACGGTGACGTTCAAGGGCGTGCCGATCCTCTATTCGCCGTGGCTCGACTTTTCGCTCGACAATCAGCGCAAGAGCGGCTTCCTTTCGCCGACGGTCGGCTCGACGAACACCAGCGGCGCGGAAGTGAGCGTGCCGTGGTACTGGAACATCGCTCCCGACAAGGACGCGACGATCACGCCGCGCGTCATGCAGAAGCGCGGCATCCAGTGGAACATGGATTTTCGCGACTTGCGCGACTCGGGCAACCCGCTTGTTCCATTCGAGAACCTGGCACGATTCGAATACCTGCCGAACGACCGTGCGAAAGGTGCGAATCGGTATGCCTATTCGATACTGCGAAACGAGAACTTCGGCTACGGTTTCGCCGGCAACCTGAACCTGAACGGCGTCTCCGACGGCACTTATTTCACGGATTTGTCGAAGCCGGGTGCCTTGGCTCCGAGCACTTACTTGACGCGCCAAGGATCGCTCGCCTACGGTTCAAGCTGGTGGAGCGCCTCGATGCTCGCCCAGAAATACCAGGTATTGCAGGATCCGGCGCTGCCGCCCGTCGCGGCGCTATACAGCCGCCTGCCGCAGATCAACCTGGCCGCCAACCGCTACGACCTGCCGTTCGGCGGCGTTTTCAACTTCACCGGCGAGGCGGTGGATTTTTCGCATCCGACGCAGGTGACCGGCTGGCGCAACACCGCCTATCCGCAGTTGTCGCTGCCGATCCAGAATTCGTTCATGCAGGTGACGCCGAAGCTGGGCGTCAGCGTGACCAAGTATTCGCTCGATACGCGCGGCGACGTCACGATCCTGCAGGACCAGACGCGGACCGTGCCGATCTTCAGCCTCGACAGCTCGGTCGCGTTCGAGCGCGACGCCGACCTGTTCGGCCGCAACGTCACCCAGACGCTCGAGCCGCGGCTCTACTATCTGTACGTGCCGTTCCGCGATCAGAGCAAGATTCCGGTGTTCGACACCGGCCTGGTCGATTTCAACTTCGGGCAGGTATTCGCGGAGAACCGCTATTCGGGCGGCGACCGGATCAGCGATGCCAACCAGCTCACCGGCGTGGTCACCTCGCGGCTGATCGATCCCGCGAGCGGCGCCGAGATCGTGCGCGGCGTGCTCGGCCAGCGCTACTACTTTTCCGACCAGAAGGTCACGCTGCCCGGAGAAACGCCGCGCACCAGCCGCACGGCGGATTTGCTGGCCGCGGTTTCGGGCCTCGTCATGCCCAAGACCTATCTGGACACCGGCTGGCAGTACAACCCGCGCGACAAGCTGACCGAGCGCCTGAACCTCGGCATGCGCTACCAGCCCGAGATCGGCAAGGTGCTCAATGCCGGCTACCGCTACACGCGCGACCTGCTCGGGCAGATCGACGTATCCGCGCAATGGCCGCTCGGCGGCGGCTGGCATGCCGTCGGCCGCTACAACTATTCGATGAAGGATAAGCAGCTGATCCAGACGCTCGGCGGCCTGGAGTACGACGCGGGCTGCTGGATCGTCCGGCTCGTCGTCCAGAGCATCGCCACCCAGACGCAGAAGGCGGCGACCTCCCTGTTCGTGCAGCTCGAATTGAACGGGTTCTCGCGCCTCGGCTCCAATCCGCTCGATATACTCAAGCGCAACGTGCCGGGTTACAACCCGGTCAACTTGCCGCCCAACCTCTACAACTGATTCGAATCCATGAGAATCCTCCGCCTGCTGACCGCCTGCGTCGCGCTTTGCATCGTCTGTGCCGGCGCGGTCGCGCAATCCCGTGCCCGGCCGGTCGAGGTCGACCGCATCGTGGCCGTCGTCAACGACGAGGCCGTCACCATGCACGAGCTGGAAGCCCGCCTGGCGACGGTCGAGCGGCAGTTGCGCAAGCAAGGGACCCAGATGCCGCCGCACGACGTCATGCTGCGGCAGATGCTCGAGCGCATGATCATCGAGCGCGTCCAGCTGCAATACGCGAAGGAGACCGGCCTGCAAATCTCCGACGGCGAGCTCGACGCCGCCCTGCGCCGCATCGCCGACGGCAACAAGCTCAGCCTGCTCGACTTCAAGGCGGCGCTGGAGAAGGACGGCATCGCCTGGCCGAAATTCCGCGAGGAGATCCGCGGCGAGATGATCATCGCGCGCCTGCGCGAGCGCGAGGTCGACAGCCGCATCGCGATTTCCGAAGGCGAGATCGACAATTTCCTCGCCAACCCGAAGAACGCCGGAGGCGACGAAGTGGTCGTCAATCTCGCGCACATCGTCATCCGCGTGCCCGAGCAGGCGGATCCCGGACAGCTGATGCGCATCGCGGCGCGCGCCAAGCAGGCGCTCGACCAGATCAAGGCCGGCGAGGACTTCGGCAAGGTCGCGGCGAGCTTTTCCGACGCGCCCGACGGCCTGTCGGGCGGCGCCATGGGGCCGCGGCCGCTGGACCGCCTGCCGACGCTCTACGCCGAAACGGCGCAGAAGCTGAATCCCGGCGAAGTCAGCGACATCCTGCGCAGCCCCGCCGGATTCCACATCCTCAAGCTGGTCGACCGCCGCGGCGGCATGGCGGCGCCGCGCGCGATCAAGCAGACGCATGCCAGCCATATCCTGATCAAGATCAACGAGCTGGTGTCCGAGGCGGAGGGCCAGCGCAAGCTGCTCGCCATCCGCGAGCGCCTCGAGCACGGCGCCAACTTCGCGGAGCTGGCCCGCCTCTACTCGAACGACCTCTCTGCGGCGAAGGGCGGCGACCTCGGCTGGCTCTACCAGGGCGACACGGTGCCCGAATTCGAGCGCGCCATGGATGCGCTGAAGGTCGGCGAGATCAGCCAGCCGGTGCGCACGCCGTTCGGCTGGCATCTGCTCCTCGTGCAGGAGCGCCGCACCGACGAGGCGTCGCCGGAGCGGCAGCGCCTGCTGGCGCGACAGGCGCTGCGCGAGCGCAAGGGCGACGAGGCCTACGAGGATTGGCTGCGCCAGCTGCGCGACCGCGCTTATGTCGAGTACCACCTCGACGACCGCTGAGCGGCCGGTGCTTGCCGTCACCAGCGGCGAGCCCGCGGGCATCGGTCCGGACATCTGCCTGGCGCTGGCGGCGGCTGAACTGCCCCTCCGCGTGCGCGTGCTCGGCGATCGCGACCTGCTGACGCAGCGGGCGCGGCTGCTCGGGGTCGACGCCGGCGGCCTCGACATCGAGCACGTTCCCCTGCGCCAGTCCTGCACGGCGGGGCGACTCGATCCGGCCAACGCGGCCTACGTCATCGAACTGCTCGATCGCGCCGTGGCCGGCTGCGTCTCCGGGGAATTCGCCGCGATGGTCACGGCGCCGGTGCACAAGGGCGTGATCAACGATGCCGGCATGCCGTTCACCGGCCACACCGAATACCTGGCGGAGAAGACCGGCACGCGCCGCGTCGTCATGATGCTGGCGGGGACAGGCGCGAACGCGGGGCTGCGCGTCGCGCTCGCGACGACGCATCTGCCGCTCAAGGACGTCCCGGCCGCCATCACCCGGCCCGAATTGGAAACGACGCTGCGCATCCTGCACGACGACCTGCGCGGCAAGTTCGGCTTCGAGCGGCCGCGCATCCTCGTCGCCGGCCTGAATCCGCACGCCGGAGAGGGCGGCCACATGGGCACGGAAGAGATCGACGTGATCATCCCCGTGCTCGACAAGCTGCGCCGCGAAGGCATGGACCTCGTCGGGCCGCTGCCGGCCGATACGCTGTTTACCCGGCGCGTGCTGGCCGGCTCGCATGCGCAGCTGGCGATGTATCACGACCAGGGGCTGGCGGTGCTCAAGTACGCGGCCTTCGAGGACGGAATCAACATCACGTTGGGCCTGCCGATCCTGCGCACCTCGGTCGATCACGGCACCGCTCTCGATCTGGCGGGCACCGGTCGCGCCGATCCGGCGAGTCTCTTCGCGGCAGTCAAGGTCGCAGCCGAAATCGTCGCGCGCCGATGAAAGGCCACGCGCCGCGCAAGCGGTTTGGGCAAAACTTCCTAGTTTCCCAAGGCGTCATCCGCAACATCCTCGACGCCATCGCGCCGAAGCCGGGGGATCTCGTGGTGGAAATCGGCCCGGGCCTCGGCGCGTTGACCGAGCCGCTGCTGGAACGCCTGCAATACCTCCACGTGATCGAGATCGACCGCGACCTGATCGCCCGGCTGCGCGCGGCGCATGCGCCGGAGCGGCTGGTCATCCACGAGGGCGACGCGCTGGCCTTCGATTTCGCCGGTCTCGGCCGCGACCTGCGCGTCGTCGGCAACCTGCCCTACAACATCTCGACGCCGCTGCTGTTCCATCTCGCGGCCTATGCCGAACGGGTGCGCGACATGCACTTCATGCTGCAGAAGGAGGTCGTCGACCGGATGGTGGCCGCGCCCGGCACCGGCGACTACGGCCGGCTCTCGGTGATGCTGCAGTACCGCTTCGACATGGAGCGCCTGTTCGCCGTGCCGCCGGGCGCCTTCGATCCGCCGCCCCAGGTGGATTCCGCGATCGTGCGCCTGGTGCCGCGGCCGGCCGCGGAGCTGCAGGCGCGCGACGAGGCCGTATTCGCCCGCGTCGTGCAGGCGGCCTTCTCGCAGCGGCGCAAGATGCTGCGCAACACCCTGCGCCCGTATTTCGACGAAGAGCGACTGGCGGGACTCGGCGTCCCGCCCACGGCGCGTGCCGAAGAGCTGCCGGTGGCCGCGTACGTCGCGCTGGCCAACGCCGCGGCGCCATGAGAAACGGCAGGCCTCGCGCCTGCCGTCCGCATCACGGGCGAGAAGAAGCTACTTCTGCGTCGAGCAGGTGTTGATGCCGAGCAGCGGATAAAGCGCGCAGAAGCCGACGGCGCCGGTCGCCAGCGGGATGACGCCGATCCAGGCCCAGACCGGCCCGCCCATCACCGCCCAGGCGACGAGGGCCAAACCGACGAGAATGCGCACGACGCGGTCGATGCCGCCGACATTGGATTTCATGGCCAAGCTCCTTCGTGGGAAAGTGCGGCGATTGAACCACTGCGGCGGCGGCCCCGTATGTGACCAAGGTTACACAGGCCACCCACCCGGAATATGCCGCGGGCGCTACCCGGCGATCTTGCGCAGCCCGGCGGCGTCGAGGATCTCGACTTGTTCGCGCCCCAGCTTCACCAGCCCCTGTTCCGCGAACCCCTTCAGCAGGCGGCTGACGATTTCCCGCACGCTGCCGAGCTCGTCGGCGAGCTGCTGGTGGGTGGCGTGGAGAATCCTGCCCTTGCCGAGCAGCAGCCCGGCCAGGCGCTGGTCGAGCTTGCGGAACGCCACTTCCTCGATCAGCTGCATCAGGTCGGCCATGCGCTCGGCGAACTGGCGGAACACGAAGTCGCGGAACGCCGGCTGTGCCAGCAGTTCGTCGAACATCGCGCGCGGCAGCAGGACCATCGTGGTCGGGCCCTCGGCCACGCCGCGCGCGTTGTAGTCGGCATGGCCGAGCAGGCAGCTCGACGTGATGATGCAGGACTCGCCCGGCACCACGCGATAGAGCGGCAGTTCGCGGCCGTTGGCGGCGGCCTTGGAGACGCGGATGCCGCCGTCGAGGATGAACGGAAATCCCTGGCACGGCTGGCGCTCGTCGAACAGCACGGCGCCGGCCGGCACGGCGAGCGCCTGCGCCTGCTGCAGCGTCCTTTCGCGCAGGCCTTGCGGCAGCGCCTCGAGCACCGGGTAAAGCCGCTTCAGCGCGTGGCCGTTCACGCGAGCTCCGCCATCACCGGCGCATGGTCGGAAGGCCGCTCCAGCTTGCGCGGGGCGCCGTCGATGAGGCAGGCGCGGCAGCGCCGCGCGAGCGCCGGCGAGAGCAGGATGTGGTCGATGCGCAGGCCGCGGTTGCGCCGGTAGGCCATCATGCGGTAGTCCCACCAGGAATAGCTCTTCTCCGGCTGCCGGAACAGCCGGAAGGCATCCGCCATGCCGAGCGCCAGCAGGCGCCGCCAGGCGTCGCGCTCGGGCTCCGAGCACAGCACTTGGTCCTTCCAGGCGACCGGGTCGTAGACGTCGCAGTCCTCGGGCGCGATGTTGAAGTCGCCGAGCAGCGCGAGCTCGCGATGGCGCGCCAGTTCCTCGCGCAGCCAGGCGGTCAGCGCGCCCAGCCACTTCAGCTTGTACTGGAACTTGTCGGAGTCCACGCTCTGGCCGTTGGGGAAATAGGCGCAGACGACGCGCACGCCGCCCACCGTCGCGGCGATCACGCGCTGCTGCACGTCGTCGAACGCGGGAATGCCGCGGACGCTGTCGGCGAGCTCGTCGCGCGCGAGGATGGCCACGCCGTTGTAGGTCTTCTGTCCCGCGTGCGCGGCGCGATAGCCGGCCGCTTCGAATTCGGCGAAAGGAAACGCGTCGTCTTCGAGCTTGGTTTCCTGCAGGCAGAGCACGTCGGGCCGCTGCGTCGCCAGCCAGTCGAGCACATGAGGCAGGCGCACGCGCAGCGAATTGACGTTCCAGGTGGCGAGTTTCATCGGGACTTCGGGCCGTTCGGGCCAGGCGATGATACCCCAGCCGCATCGGCGCGGACCTATAATGCCCAGCGGAGGCCGCCCATGTTCGATTCGCCCATCGCCTTCTGCCCGCGGTGCAACCAGATGGTCCTGCTGGACCAGACGCAGCGTGAGTGCAAGGCCGAACATGGCTGCGCCGACATCGAGTGCCCGCTGCGGTCCTGGTTCAGCGGCTACGATTTCGGGCAGAAAGCCGACGACGACAAGAAGAGGAGGAGGAGGGAGCACCATGACGCAGACTAGCGAGCGGCGCCGCTTCTGGCGCGCGGCGTTCAACGCGCCGGTGAAGCTCGTCACCGACAGCGAGGCGGTCGACGCGACGCTCGACGATATTTCGCTCAAGGGCGCGCTGCTCGAAGTGCCCGCCGGATGGCAAGGCAAGAGCGGCGACCGCTGCCGCCTGCATCTGCGCCTGGGCGACCGGCGCGGCCAGGAAATCGCCATGTGGTGCCGCGTCGCGCATGTCGCGGGCCGCAAGCTCGGGCTCGCCTGCGAGGACATCGACCTCGACAGCATTACCCACCTGCGCCGCCTGGTGGAACTGAACGCCGGCGATCCGGGGCTGCTGGAGCGCGAGCTCTCCGCGCTGCTGGGCGGGTGACGCCGGGCTATTTCGCCGCCGGATAGCCCGCCGCATCGAGCAGATCGCTCCACGCGGCTTCCTGGAAGCCTTTGCTCACCGACTTGCCGACCAGCAGGGTCGGCATGACTTCCGATTCCGTCTCCCGCTTGAAGGCCGCGGCTTCCTGCGGCGTCGCGACGCGCTTTTCCGCGTAGGGAATGCTCCGCTTGGCGAGATAGGCGCGCGCGGTCTCGCAGGGATTGCCGCATTCGGCGGAGACGTAGAGCGTGACGGGGAAATCGGCCGCCGCGCGGCGCGTCTCGTAGCCGTACTTGTCGCCGACGACGACGCTGGCATCGAGACGCTTCCGTTCGACTTGCTGCGCTTCGGGCGGCGGCGGCTCGTCGGAGTAATGCACGCGGCCGTCCGTGCCGATCCAGCGATAGGCGCCCTGCGCGAATGCTCCGGCGGCCAGGAACGCGAGCAGCAATGCGGGCAGTGTCCTCATCGACGCCTCCTCACGCGTGTTCGGCAGTCGTGGTCATGCCATTATGCCGCAGCAGCGCATCGGGCCGCGGGGCACGGCCGCGGAAGGCCTCGAACGATTCGATGGCGGGACGCGAGCCGCCGACGGCGAGAATCTCGCGCCAGTAGCGCTCGCCGGTCTGCACGTCGAGCGCGCTGCCGCGCTGCCGGGCGGCTTCCTCGAAGGCCTCGTAGGCGTCAGCCGACAGCACCTCGGCCCACTTGTAGCTGTAGTAGCCGGCCCCGTAGCCGCAGCCGAAGATGTGCGAGAAGCTCTGCGGGAAGCGGTTCCACTCGGGCGGGAACACCACGGCCACTTCCTGGCGCACGCGGTCGAGCAGCCCGAGCACGCGCTGCGAGCCGGTAGGGTCGAATTCGCTGTGCAGCAGCAGGTCGAACAGGCCGAACTCGATCTGCCGCAGCATCTGCATGCCGCTCTGGAAGTTCTTCGCCGCGATCATCTTGTCGTAGAGCGCGCGCGGCAGCGGGGCGCCGCTCATTTCGCCATCTTTGACG
>DAIDAU010000510.1 GCA_027310465.1 Rhodocyclaceae bacterium | reverse complement strand
GAATAGCGCGTTCCGGCGTTTCTCCCGTTGGGCTGACAAGGGCGTGTGGCAAGCCATCTTCGCCCGGCTTTCCGAAGATGCCGACTTCGAAGAAGTGTTCTTGGACAGCACCATCGTTCGTGCACACCAACACGCGGCAGGAGCATCAAAAAAAAGGGACAACAAGGTCTTGGCCGTTCTCGTGGGGGACTGAGCACCAAGATTCACGCCGCCGTGGATGGACTTGGCAACCTGGGGCGCTTTCGCCTGACCGGGGGCGAGCGGCATGACATCACCGAAGCAGAGAATCTGCTCGTCGGAATGGAGGATGTCGCAGCCGTCATTGCCGACAAGGCCTTCGATGCCGCCAATCTCCTGGCGCGCATCCGCGAACTGGGCGCACGGGCCGTCATCCCGCCCAGAGCCAATCGCAAAGAGGCCCGTGGCTACGATGTCCATCACTACAAGAGTCGCAATCTCATTGAGCGCTTCTTCGCCCGCATCAAACAGTTTCGCCGCATCGCCACTCGCTACGACAAACTCGCCGTCCGTTTCGAGGCGTTCATCTCTATCGCCGCAGCCTTCATCTGGCTCGCATAATGTCCACAGACCCTAGAAAGACAGTCGTCGTTCTTGGCATCGCAATCCCCAAAACGTTGGCTTGGCGATCCTGCCGGCGCGCGTCAGCTTCCACGTTCAACTCCGCCAGCGGCGCCTTTCTTGTCCGTCATACTGCACCTCATCGCATGATAACGGAAACAACGTGCCTTCCGTGCGCTCGACCGCCTCGATGTAGCAAGGCTGCATGCCGGCCAGGAAGGACGGAAACATGAACAGATAGAACTCGCGCGGCGAAAGGCCCAGGTCGGCGCCGAAGGCCGAGACGAGACCACCGTAGTTCAGTTTTAGATTGCGCCCCTCGGCAAGCAGAAATCGCTCTAGATCATGCGCGAGACTGACATGCGGCCCGGAGGCAAGCCCCAGGGTTTCTGCGAGCGCCATGGCCGGCGCATTGCGCTCGTCGGCATTGACGATCGGCCGTCCATAGCCGGCGATGCGGCCGTGTGCGGCCATTTCGTCCTTGACGCAGTCCGCCAGCGTGGCACCGGCCGCGAGCCTTTTGCAGGTGGACAGGTAGAAACTGATCGCCTGCACCTCGTTGCCGCGTCCGTAGATATGCGCTTCGGACACGGCCAGCGCCGCCGCCACGCCAAGATTGCCGGTACTGCGGGCGCTGCCCGCGAGGGCCGCGACCCGGTTGTTCCAGATGCGGGGATCCGGATAGCTCGTAAAGACCCAGAGGGCATTCATCAGCCGCAATTGGGCAGCGGTATAGCGGCGGCCCGTGATGCCGAACACGTAGAGGTCTAGCCAGTCGATGTCCTTGAGGTCCGTGTGCAGGTCGTGACCGCGGAACACGGCTCGGTCACCCGGATAGGCGGCTCCCATGCGGGTCCTCCACCGCCCGATATGTCGGAGAAGCCGTTCGGGTCCGTTCATGCGTCCTCCCCATGGGCGGCATCGTCGAGGTCGATGGCAAAGAAGGGAAATTGCTTGAATCCGCGCTGGCGCTGTTCCAGCGCATGGGCGGCCGCCCCCGGCAGTCGCAGCAGCAAGTAGAGCATCTCGCCCTGCTCAGGCGAGAAACCAAGATCGCCGAATGCCGCCGCGGCGACGCCCGACAGGGCCAGCGGCCGGCCCGCCGCTGCCTCCAGCGATTCACGGTTTGCCATCAGCCACGGAAGCTGCCGCCCGCAGTCCACCGCCGCCATTTTCGACAAGGACTGAACGACGACTCCCGACGCATCGACGCCGTGCGGATCGAACCCGGCGGAATGCCCGGGTACTGGCCAGATGGACGCCTTCTCGGGCGGCCGTGCCGACAGATGGCGCTGCCATGCCGGCAATGCGGTTCCGCAGTCCGTCCAGGCTTCCATGGCGAGAACAATTTCCCTGCCGCCCGAAAGCTCCCCGGCACCGACCGCCAGCGCCGCCATGAGGCATGCGGCGGACGGCGAACCGCCAACACCTCCGCACATGGCTGCGTGCACCGAAGCATCCCGCGGCCCCGGGTTGGCGAGCGCGACTGCCAGCATCTCCAGCAACTGCGCTTCGGCGGGCGACGGCGCTTCGCCACGGAACAGCAGGTACAGCATCTCCACCCACCTGGCGCTGCCCAGCATCTCGCCGTAGACGTCGTAGCCGTGGCACCAGGCGGCGCGAGCGGCAAAACGGTTTCCCGGTTCCGGCTGCTCCTCCCATATCCCCGTATGGACGACTTGCTTCGGCCCTTCACCCACGGCTGGCCTCCTGCTGCTGCATTTGAAACGGCCAACGCGCTTGCATCGGCGCTGTATCGGCGATCATCAGTGCATATCGCTTTGGTAATAATACGCAATTGTCTTAGCTTCGGCCAGCAGTTCACGACACACGACACTGCCGTGGCGTCTTGGCGGCGCGAACGGAATGCCGCGCATAGAATAGGCGGGAGTCAACTCGTCTCATTCCGCACATGCAAGCGTCGATTTCTGGCTGCCAGGGATTTGTCTACAGCGGCGGCAAGCCGCTCGACCCGGCGCTGCCGGCCGTCGTCTTCATCCACGGTGCCCAGCAGGATCATTCCTGCTGGACGCTGCAGAGCCGCTGGTTCGCGCATCACGGCCATGCGACGCTGGTTCCCGACCTGCCGGGTCACGGGCGCAGCGCCGGCGCGCCGCTGTCTTCCGTCGAGGCGATCGCGGACTGGATCGCCGCCCTGCTCGATTCCGCCGCCATCGAACGCGCGGCTCTCGTCGGCCACAGCATGGGCGCGCTGGCCGCGCTCGAGGCGGCGTCGCGCCATGGCGAGCGGGTTTCGAAGCTCGTGCTGATCGGCGCTTCCGTGCCGATGCCGGTCTCCGAAGCGCTGCTCGGCGCCGCGGCCGGCGATGAAGCCAAGGCCATGGCGATGATCAACGGCTGGTCGCACTCGCCGCGGGGGCTGATGGGCGGGAACACGATTCCGGGCATGTGGATGCTCGGCGCCAACCAGCGCCTGATGGAACGCCAGCATCAGGGCGTCATCGGCAGCGACCTGCGCGCCTGCCACGCCTACGCGAACGGACCCGCGGCCGCGGGCGCCGTCGCCGCCTCCGGCTGCCCGACGCTGATCGTCGCCGGCACGCGCGACTTGATGACGCCGATGCGCAACACCCGGCTGCTTTCCGAAATGCTGCCGCACGCCAAGGTCGTCACCCTGCCCGGCGCCGGCCACGCCATGATGGCCGAGCAGCCCGACGCGCTGCTCGACGCCTTGATCGGATTCGTCCATGACTAGGAACTGGATCGTCAAACTGGCGATCGCCGCCATCGTTCTCGCTGCGATCGTCGGTGCCGCTTCCTATTTCACGCGCGCCAAGCCGGTCGCCGTCGTCGTCGCGGAAGTCCAGCCCGGACGCGTCGAGACGACAGTGGCGAACACGCGCGCGGGCTCGGTGGAAGCCTGTCGCCGCGCCAAGGTGGCGCCGGCCGCGGGCGGCCGCATCGAGCAGCTGCCGATCAAGAAGGGCCAGCGCGTCAAGGCGGGCGACCTGCTGCTCGAGCTGTGGAACCGCGACCTGACGACGCGCGAAAGCGTGGCGCGCGAACAGCTGGCGACCGCCAAGGCGCACGTGGTCGAAGTCTGCCGCCTGGCCGACGCTGCGATTTCGGAAGCGAAGCAGCAGCGCCGGCTGCGCGACCAGGGCTTCGTCTCCGAGGAGCGCGTGGTGCGCGCCGAGGCCCAGGCGGCGTC
This sequence comes from Rhodocyclaceae bacterium, assembly GCA_027310465.1. Lineage (GTDB taxonomy): Bacteria > Pseudomonadota > Gammaproteobacteria > Burkholderiales > Rhodocyclaceae > Nitricoxidireducens. The sequence continues at coordinate 5,723 of DAIDAU010000510.1, read as the reverse complement.
CAGCCAGGCGACCTGCGACACCGCGCGCGCCCAGGTCCAGGAAGCCGACGCGCGCGTCGCCGCGTCGCGCGCCGACACGGCGCGCACCATCGTGCGCGCGCCGTTCGACGGCATCGTCGCGGAGATCAACGGCGAGCTCGGCGAGTTCGTCACGCCGTCGCCGCCGGGCATACCGACGCTGCCGGTCGTCGACCTCATCGACGATTCCTGCATCTACGTCAGCGCGCCCATCGACGAGGTCGACGCGGCCCAGCTCAAGGTCGGCATGCCGGCGCGCATCACGCTCGACGCCTATCGCGGCAAGCATTTCGACGGCCACGTGCGGCGCATCGCGCCCTACGTCGAGGCCATCGAGAAGCAGGCGCGCACCGTCGAGGTCGAGGTCGAGTTCGAGAATCCGGGCGAGGCGAGGCAGTTGCTGATCGGCTACAGCGCCGACATCGAGATCGTCGTCGACACGCACGACGCCGTGCTGCGCATCCCGACCTCCGCGCTGATGCCCGGCAACCGCACGCTGCTGCTGACGGACGCCGGGCGGCTCGAAGAGCGCAAGGTGGACGTCGGCCTGACCAACTGGGAATTCACCGAGATCAAGTCCGGGCTCGCGCGCGGCGATCGCGTCGTCACTTCGCTCGACCGCGACGGCGTCAAGGCCGGCGCGCGGGCGGTCGCGGAGAAGACGTCGGCCGGCGCCGCGAAGCAATGATCCGTCTCGCCGGCATCGAGCGGATCTTCCGCGTCGGCGACGAGGAGGTCCATGCGCTGCGCGGCGTCAGCCTCGACATCCAGGCCGGCGAGTACCTTTCCATCATGGGTCCCTCGGGCTCGGGCAAGTCGTCGCTGCTCAACGTGCTGGGACTGCTCGACCGCCCCAACGGCGGCTCATACTCCCTCGACGGCCGCGACGTCACGGCCCTCTCCGACGACGAGCTGGCGCGCGTGCGGCGCGAAAAGATCGGCTTCGTGTTCCAGTTCTTCCATCTCGTGCCGCGCCTCACCGCCGAGCAGAACATCGAGCTGCCGATGGTGCTGGCCGGCGTCCCGCCGCAGGAGCGCCGGCCGCGCGTCGAGCGCCTGCTCGCCGAATACGGCCTCGAGGAGCGCGCGCGCCATCGCCCCGACCAGCTTTCCGGCGGCCAGTGCCAGCGCGTCGCCATTGCGCGCTCGATGTCGATGCAGCCGAACGTCATCCTGGCCGACGAGCCGACCGGCAACCTCGACCGCCATACCGGCCAGGAGGTCATGAACCTGCTGGAAAAGCTGCATGCCGCCGGCGGCACGCTGGTCGTCGTGACGCACGACGCCGAGCTGGGCAGCCGGGCGAAGCGCCGCATCCGCCTCGTCGACGGCCAGATCGTGGGCGACGAACGCTAGGCCCTTCGGGGGCTCCCCGATCTTGCGGGTGCCCGCCGCCGGCGCTATGCTGGTAGCCCGCAATGCAGCCAAGGAGACCGCCATGATCGGAAGCGTCTCGCCATCGGCAAGCAATCTCGACAAGGCCCAGAACGCGCTGAGCACCGCCCAGAAGCGGCTCGCCAGCGGCCTGCGCATCAACTCGGCGCGCGACGACGCCGCCGGGCTCGCGATCGCCGCGCAGATGGCGGCGCAGCTGGGATCGGACAATCAGGCGCTGCGCAACGTCGCCGACAGCATCTCGATGACCGAGACGGCCGGCGGCGCGCTCGGCCAGGTGACGGCGAACCTGCAGGCCATGCGCACGCTCGCGGTGCAGGCGGCCAACGGCACCAACAGCGCGAGCGACCGCGAGGCGATCCAGGCGCAGTTCAGCCAGCTCTCGCAGGGCATCGACCAGATCGCCAACCAGACCGAATTCAACGGCCAGAAGCTGTTCAACGGCAATTTCAGCGCGCAGATCCAGAACGGCCCGCAGGCAACCGACCAGCAGACATTGACGCTCGGCGCCCTGTCGACGCAGGCCTTGGGCGTCAACGGACTGGAGGTGACGTCGGCGGGCGGCCCGGCCAACGCGATCGGCGCCATCGACAACGCGATCGCGAGCATCTCCCAGCGGCAGGCCTCCGTCGGCGCGGCGCAGGCGGGCCTCAGCTCCGCCGCCGTCAGCCTCGCGGGAACCTACGAGAATCTCGCCGCATCGAAGAGCCGCATCACGGACACCGACTACGCCAAGGAAACCGCCAACCGGTCGCAGGCGGGCGTCCAGCAGCAGGCGGCATTGCAGGCCACGTCCGTCGCCAACGCCAACCAGGCCGCGCTGCTGCGCCTGTTCCAGAAGGTCTAGCCCGGCTCGCCTTCGTCCTTCTTGCGCTTCTTCTTCTTCGCCGCCGCGCCGAATTCCTGGCGCAGCTCCGACATCTCGGCGAGCCGCACGGCCACCCGATAGTTGATGCTGCCGGCCGGGATGATGCCCTCGGCGTTCGGCTGCCCGGCCGGCACGCCGGTGAGCAGCTCGATCGCCGCGTCGACGTCCGGCACCGCCCAGATGCGGAACTTGCCGTCGCGGCAGGCGGCGACGATCTCGTCATCGAGCATCAGGTGGGCGACGTTGCTCTCGGGAATGATCACGCCCTGCTCGCCCGTCAGTCCGCGCTTGCGGCAGACGTCGAAGAAGCCTTCGATCTTCTCGTTGACGCCGCCGATCGCCTGCACGCGGCCGTGCTGGTTGACCGAGCCGGTCACGGCGATCGACTGCTTGATCGGCGCATCGGCGAGCGACGACAGCAGCGCGCACAGCTCCGCCAGCGAGGCGCTGTCGCCCTCCACCGGCCCGTAGGACTGCTCGAACACCAGGCTCGCGCCGAGCGACAGCGGCAGGTTGCGCGCGAAGCGCGCGCCGAGGAAGGACGACAGGATCATCACGCCCTTGGAATGGATCGCGCCGCCCAGCTCCGCCTCGCGCTCGATGTCGATGATCTCGCCTTCGCCGAGCTGCACGGTGGCCGTGATGCGCACCGGATGGCCGAACATCTCGTCGCCGAGGTCCATGACCGCGAGGCCGTTGATCTGGCCGGTGCGCTGGCCGGCGACGTCGATCAGATGGATGCCGCGCTCGATGTACTCGTGCACGGTGCGGCGCAGGCGCCCGGTGCGCTCGCGCCGCGCCTTCAGCGCCGCCTCGACGTTCTCGCGCGCCACCACCTCGCGCCCGGCCGCGACGGCGCCGTGCTCGGCCTCGTGCAGCAGGTCGACGATGCGGCGCGTGCACGCCGACAGCTTCTCGGCGTCGCCCGCGAGCCGCGCCGCATGCTCGACGACGCGCGCCACCGCGTCCTGCGAGAAGGGCTTCAGGCCGTCGCGCTTCGCCGCGGTGGCGATGAGCCGCGCATAGAGTTCGCTGTTGCCGCCGTCGCGTTCGACCTCGTCCTCGAAGTCGGCCGCGATCTTGAACAGCTCATCGAACTCGGGATCGTATTCGCGCAGCAAGTAGTAGGTGTAGCGGTCGCCGAACAGCACCACCTTGACGTCGAGCGGCACCGGCTCCGGCTCGAGCGACTGCGTGCTCACCAGCCCGTAGATGTGGCCGAGCGACTCGATGCGCACCTGGCGCGACTTGAGCGCGCGCTTGAGGCCTTCCCAGCCGTAGGGCTGCATCAGCACCTTCATGGCGTCGAGCATCAGGTAGCCGCCATTGGCGCGATGCAGGGCGCCGGCGCGGATCATCGTGAAGTTGGTGATCAGCATGCCCATCTGCGCGATCTGCTCGACGCGTCCGACCAGGTTCGGGTAGATGGGGTTGTCCTCGAACACCACCGGCGCCGCCGTCGACGCACCGTGATCGACCAGCAGGTTGACCTGATAGCGCCGCAGCGACACGCTGCCCGCGAACTCTTCCGCCTCGCCGTCGCCGCGCGACTGCTCATGAATGTCCTCACCCTTCTCGACGATGTCGCGCATGGCGGCGTCGAGAAACTCGACCACGTTGGGCAACTCCTTGTAGCGCTCCTTGAGCTCCTCGATCAGGTGGCCGACGGCGAAGCCCATCGCCTCGCGGCTGGCGGCGCGGATCTTGGCCTGCATCTCGCGGCGCCAGCGCGGAAACTGGTGCATCAGCTTGTGCAGGCGGTCGCCGAATTCCTCGGTCACTTTCGACAGCCGCTGCTTCTCCTCGTCGGCGAGCTTCTCGAACTCGTCGCCGCTCATCGTCGAGTCTTCCTTGATCGGCGCGAAGACGAAGCCTTGCGGCGTGCGCAGCAGCGCCACGCCCTGGTCCTTCGCGGCGCTGCCGAGCTCGCGCAGCGCGCCTTCCTCGCGCTCCTTGAATTCCTCCTGGATCGCCTCGATGCGGCTGTGGAACTCGTCGCTCTCGAAGGTCGCGGTGATCGCCGGGCCGAGCTCGGCGACGAACTGCTGCATGTCGTGGCGCAGCCGCTGGCCCATGCCGGGCGGCAGCCGCAGCAGGCGCGGCTTCTCGCCTTCGGCGAAGTTGTTGACGTAGCACCAGTCGTCGGGCGTCGCCTCGCCGTCCGCCTTGGCGCCGATCAGGCGCTTCATCGAGGCGTGGCGCCCGCTGCCCGGCTCGCCGAGCACGAAGAGATTGAAACCGGGCCGCTTGATGTCGATGGCGAAGCTCGCGGCGTCGAGCGCCCGCTCCTGCCCGATGATGTCGATGCCGTCCTCGAGCTCGGCCGTGGTGGCGAAGTGGAATTTGGAGGTATCGCAGCGCCGGCACAGTCGTTCTGGCGCGAGCAGCCGATAGTCGGTCATTTTGTATGCCTTCTCCCGGGCGATTGTCACCGCGTTGTCTCGGATCGGCTGCGATGGCCGACGCCTACCACTAGAATAGCCGCCATACACCATGCGTCCACCCGACCTTCTCGACTTCGCCTGGCAAGTGGTGCGCGGCAGCCGCTCGCGCACGCTGCTGATCCTGCTGGCGATGTCGATCGGCGTCGCCGCCGTCGTCATCGTCAGCTCGCTCGGCGAGGGCGCGCGCCGCTACGTGCTCGACCAGTTCGGCTCGCTCGGCACCAACCTGCTGATCGTCTTCCCCGGCCGTTCGGAAACCGCCGGCAGCGCGCCGGGCTTCCTCGTCGGCAAGACGCCGCGCGCCATCACCATCGACGACGCGCTGGCGCTGGAGCGCAGCCGCTCGGTCAAGCGCATCGCGCCGCTGATCGTCGGCACCGGCGACGTGCGCTGGAACGCCAGGCTGCGCGAAAGCCCGATCCTCGGCTCCACCGCCGAGATGCTGGAAATCCGCCACATGGACCTGGCGCAAGGCCACTTCCTGCCGCCCGGCGATCCGCACCACGCGGAGCCGGTCTGCGTGATCGGCGCCAAGATCGTCAGCGAGATCTTCGGCCCGCACCAAGCGCTCGGCGAATGGGTGCGCATCGGCGATAGGCGCTTCCGCGTCATCGGGATACTTGCGCGCCAGGGCGAATCGCTCGGCTTCAACACCGACGAACTGGTGATCGTGCCGGTGGCCAGCGCGCAGGCGCTGTTCAACACCGACGCGCTGTTCCGCGTCCTCGTCGAGGCCAAGAGCCGCGACCAGATCGCCGCGGCGCAGGAGGACGTGCTGGAGATCCTCAAGACGCGCCACCAGGGCGAGCGCGACGTCACCGTCGTCACGCAGGACGCCGTGCTGGCGACCTTCGACCGCATCCTTTCCGCCCTGACGATGGCCGTCGGCGGCCTCGCCGCCATCAGCCTGGCGGTGGCCGGCATCCTCATCATGAACGTGATGCTGATCTCGGTGACGCAGCGGCGCAGCGAGATCGGCCTGCTCAAGGCGATCGGCG
>DAIDAU010000509.1 GCA_027310465.1 Rhodocyclaceae bacterium | reverse complement strand
GCGAATCTCTGCGCGGACAGGTATTCGAGCCGTTCTTCACGACCCACGGCAGCGGAACCGGCCTCGGTCTCTACATCGCGCAGGAACTCTGCGAAGCCAACGGGGCCCGGCTCGAATTGCTGGAGAATTCGCCCGGAGCCCACTTCGCCATCATCACCAAGGAAGATCGATGACCTCACGCCGAGACGCCGACGGCCCCGCTCGCGTCCTCGTTGTCGACGACGAGGCGGACATCCGCGAGCTGCTCGACATGACGCTGGCGCGCATGGGCCTGGCCGCCGACTGCGCCGCTTCGGTCGGCGATGCCATGAGCCATCTCAAGCGGGACGGCAGATACCGGCTGTGCCTCACCGACATGCGACTGCCGGATGGCGATGGCCTGGAACTGGTCCGCCACATCGGCGAGCATCATCCCGACTTGCCGGTCGCCGTCATCACGGCGCACGGCAGCACCGAGAATGCCGTCAGCGCGCTGAAGGCCGGCGCCTTCGATTACTTGTCGAAGCCGGTCTCGCTCGAGCAGCTCCGAGCGCTGGTGCAGGCCGCGATCCGCCTGGCGAGCGGCGCTACGCCCACAGGCGACATCGGCCAGGCCCTGCTCGGGGACTCCGCGGCGTTGCGGCAGGTGCGCTCGCTCATCGAGCGCGTGGCGCGCAGCCAGGCGCCTGTATACATCTCCGGCGAATCGGGCAGCGGCAAGGAACTCGCCGCGCGGCTCATCCATCAGCAGGGCGCGCGCAGCGGCAAGCCCTTCATCGGCGTCAACTGCGGCGCGATTCCCGAAACCCTGATGGAAAGCGAGTTCTTCGGCTGCCGCAAGGGCGCCTTCACGGGCGCCGACGCCGATCGCGACGGCTTCTTCCAGGCGGCCGACGGCGGCACCCTGTTCCTCGACGAAGTGGCCGACCTGCCGCTGGCGATGCAGGTCAAGCTGTTGCGCGCCATCCAGGAGAAGCGGGTGCGCAAGGTCGGCTCCACCCAGGAAGATGCGGTGGACGTCCGCATCATCTGCGCGACTCACCAGGACCTGAAGGCGATGGTCGAGCAAGGCCGCTTCCGGCAGGACCTCTTCTACCGACTCAACGTCATCGAGATTCGCATGCCGAGCCTGCGCGAATGCGGCGACGACATCCCGGCGCTGGCAAAACATATCCTCGGCCGCCTCGCGGATGCGGCCGGGCGGCCGGCGCCGAAGATCGACGGCGCCGCCCTGGCCGCGTTGCGGGAATATCCGTTTCCCGGCAATGTGCGGGAACTCGAGAACATCTTGGAGCGCGCCCTCGCCCTCCTCGCCGGCGACGCGATCTGCGTCGCCGATCTGCAGCTGTCGCCGGCGGCGCCCGCCGTCGATGTCCCGGTTTCGGGGCAATTGCCGCTGCAGGAATACCTGGACCAGACCGAACGCCATGCGATACTCGACGCCCTGCAGAAGACGCGCTTCAACCGCACGGCCGCCGCGCGCCTGCTGGGCGTCACTTTCCGGTCGCTCCGCTATCGCATGGAGCGGCTGGGCCTCAACGACTGATGGACGGCTTCCCGGCTGAACTCGATGCGGCGGGCATCCTCGCCGGCGTCGATTTCATCGCCTCGCCCAATTGCGACGAGCGGCCGCCGCAGAGCGCCATCACGCTGGCCGTCGTCCATGCCATCAGCCTCCCGCCCAACCAGTTCGGCGGCAAAGGGGTCGAACAGCTCTTCACCAACAGCCTCGATCCAGCCGCGCACCCCTACTACGCGAGCCTGGAGGGCTTGCGCGTGTCGGCGCACTTCCTCGTGCGCCGCGACGGCAGCGTCATCCAGTTCGTCCCATGCGGGAAGCGGGCGTGGCACGCCGGCGTGTCCTCCTGGCGCGGCCGCGAACGCTGCAACGACTTCTCGGTGGGCATCGAGCTCGAGGGCTGCGACGAACTGCCCTTCGAAGCCGCCCAGTACGAAAGCCTCGCCCGGCTTCTCGACGCGCTTGCGCGCCGCTATCCGCTGGGCGATGTCGCCGGTCACGCCGACATCGCGCCGGGCCGCAAGACGGATCCCGGCCCGCACTTCGAGTGGTCGCGCCTGAGCGCGTTGCTCGCCGAACTCGGCGTGCCGCGCGTGGTAATCGCGCAACGATAAACGTCGAACGTGCCAGTGGCATCAAAAAAGTGTTGCAACTTCAAAAGTCAACCACTAGAATTAGTCGCGAAGTCGAGTTCGCATACTATATCTAGTAGGTCGAAGGGTTCAGCGGAGTGACGCAGACAAGCACGATGCACCGCCAGCGACGTAAAGAGGGTCGATTCAAATGACGGCGAGGACGACCGCCGAAAGGCTTCCTCTCATTCCGCCGCATCTCTTGCCGCATTCCTTCCGCATTCCCTCAGCTTCTCCCCATCTTCCCGATTCCGATGGTTTCCCGCCGGACGCCATCCGCGCTCGCCGCCCTCGAGCGGCGACAGCCAGATCGAATCATCCAAGCAGCGACATCGTTGGAAACCGGCTCCGTAGGCCGCTGTTGAGCGGCGATATGAACGGAGAATCGTCAGGAATTCATCGCTTTCGATTCTTGAAGGCGACGGATAATCCGTGCTAGCCCAGACGGGTTGAAGTTGCAGTAAAAGGTGTTTCCCTTTCCTGTTATCTTGCTCTAAGGAGGTTCAACATGGCTGAAGAGAAGAAAGCCAAGAAGCCCGCGGCGAAGAAGCCGGCCGCTAAGAAACCCGCTGCGAAGAAGCCGGCCGCCAAGAAGGTCGCTGCGAAGAAGCCCGCCGCGAAGAAGGCTCCCGCCAAGAAGGTCGCCGCGAAGAAGCCTGCTGCTCCGGCTGCTGCTCCGGCTGCGCCGTCGACCGCCGCTGCTCCCGGACTCAAGTCGTCGCTGAATCCGGCTGCCGCTTGGCCGTTTCCGACCGGCTCGCGTCCGTCCTGAGCGGCCGCTGCGTGACTCGGGCGGGCAAGCTTCTATTGCCCGCGGGTCCGCTTCCCAGGCATGGCGATACCGCTGAGCGGTTCCTCGCCATGCCTTTTACTTTTCGGTCATTGCCTCGCGGCCGCAACAGCCGCGTTTCCCGCCGCTAATCGACGAGCGCCAGCTCGAACAAGGCGCGCTTGAGCGCCAGTTGCCGTGGCAGTTTTTCGCCCATCTTGTCGAACCATTCCTTGTGCAGGGCGAGTTCCTGTCTCCAGGCGTCGGCGTCTATCTGCATCAGCGCGTCGAACTCGGCCCTTGCGATCGCCGCCCCGGTCCAATCGATGTCCTCGTAGCGCGGCATCCATCCCAGCGCCGTGTCGCGCGCTGGCGCGCGGTGCTTGACGCGATCGACGATCCACTTCAGCACGCGCATGTTGTCGCCGAAGCCGGGCCACAGAAACCCGCCGCTTTCGCTCATGCGGAACCAGTTCACGCAGAAGATCTTGGGCGCGTGCTCGACGACGTGGCCCATCTCCAGCCAGTGATTGAAGTAGTCGCCCATGTGGTAGCCGCAGAACGGCAGCATGGCGAAGGGATCGCGGCGCACCACGCCCTGCGCGCCGAACGCCGCCGCGGTGGTCTCCGAACCCAGGGTCGCCGCCATGTACACGCCGAAATTCCAGTTGAACGCTTCGTAGACCAACGGCACCGTCGTCGCGCGGCGGCCGCCGAAGACGAACGCCGAGATCGGCACGCCTTGCGGATCCTCCCACGCCGCATCGATCGAAGGGCACTGGCGCGCGGGCGCCGTGAAGCGCGAGTTGGGATGCGCCGCCTTGCGTCCCGCCTTGCCGTCGGCCGGCGTCCAGTCCCTGCCCTGCCAATCGATCAGGTGGGCCGGCGGCTCCTTGGTCAGCCCTTCCCACCAGACGTCGCCGTCGTCGGTCAGCGCGACGTTGGTGAAGATGACGTTTTCCCTCAGCGTGGCGAGCGCGTTGCAGTTGGTCTTCTCCGACGTGCCGGGAGCCACGCCGAAGAAGCCGGCCTCCGGGTTGATGGCGTAGAACCTTCCGTCGCCGCCGGGCTTGATCCAGGCGATGTCGTCGCCGACCGTCGTGACCGTCCAGCCGTCGAAGCCCGTGGGCGGAATCAGCATGGCGAAATTGGTCTTGCCGCAGGCGGACGGGAAAGCGGCTGCGACATAGGTCTTCTCGCCGGCCGGCGATTGCACCCCGAGGATCAGCATATGCTCCGCCAGCCACCCCTCGTCGCGCGCCATCGTCGACGCGATGCGCAGCGCGAAGCACTTCTTGCCGAGCAGGGCATTGCCGCCGTATCCCGATCCGTAGGACCAGATCTCGCGGGTCTCGGGAAAATGGACGACGTACTTGACCGTCGGGTTGCAGGGCCAGCGGGCATCCTTGCGGCCGCGCTCCAGCGGCGCGCCGACGCTATGCACGCAGGGCACGAAATCGCCGTCGGCGCCCAGCGCGTCGAGGACCGCGCTGCCCATGCGCGTCATGATCCGCATGCTGGCGACGACGTAGGGGCTGTCCGTGATCTCGATCCCGATGTGGGCGATCGGCGAGCCCAGCGGCCCCATCGAGAACGGCACGACGTACAGGGTGCGGCCCCGCATGCAGCCTTCGAACAGTCCCGTCAGCCTTTCCCGCATCTGCGCCGGAGCTTCCCAATTGTTGGTCGGCCCGGCGTCTTCCCGCTTCTCGGAACAGATGAAGGTGCGGTCCTCGACGCGCGCCACGTCGGAAGGATCGGTGAGGACGAGAAACGAATTGGGACGCTTGGCGGGATTCAGGCGGATCATCGTCCCCGCGGCGACCATCTCCTCGCACAGCCGCGCGTACTCTTCCGCCGAGCCGTCGGCCCAGACGACGCGATCCGGCCGGGTGAGTTGCGCCACTTGGGCGACCCAGGCCTCGAGCTCCGCGTTCCTAGCGCGGTCGGGTGCAGCAGCGTTCATGCGACCTCCCGGACAACCGCATCAGCAGTTGCTCTGTTGCCACAAGGAAAAATTATAATGCCCGTGTTCGCCCCATTCCCTCGGGACGTCACGTCACGGAAAGACAGACCATGGATGAAAGAACGCGTTCCGCAGCACTCGAGTACCACCGGCTACCCAGACCAGGCAAGATCGCGGTAACCCCCACTAAGGCGCTCACCAACCAGTCGGACCTCTCGCTCGCCTACTCCCCCGGCGTCGCCGCGGCCTGCGACGAGATCGTCCGGGATCCCAACACCGCTTCGCTGTACACCTCGCGCGGCAATCTCGTCGCCGTCGTGACCAACGGCACCGCGGTGCTCGGCCTCGGCAACATCGGGCCGCTGGCCGGCAAGCCCGTGATGGAAGGCAAGGGCGTACTGTTCAAGAAGTTCGCCGGCATCGACGTCTTCGACATCGAGATCAACGAACTCGACCCCGACAAGCTCGTCGACATCATCGCCTCGCTCGAGCCGACCTTCGGCGGCATCAACCTCGAGGACATCAAGGCGCCCGAATGCTTCACCATCGAGTCGAAGCTGCGCGAGCGCATGAAGATTCCCGTGTTCCACGACGACCAGCACGGCACCGCCATCATCACCGCCGCCGCGACGCTCAACGGCCTGCGCGTCGCCGGCAAGGACATCGCCGAAGTGAAGCTGGTGTGCTCGGGCGCCGGCGCCGCCGCGATCGCCTGTCTCGACCTGCTGGTGAGCGTCGGCCTCAATCCGAGGAACGTGCTGGCCGTCGACAGCAAGGGCGTGATCCACACCGGGCGCGAGAACCTCGACGCCTCTAAGGCGCGCTACGCGCAGGACACGACGGCGCGCACGCTGAGCGACGCCATGCCGGGCGCCGACATCTTCCTCGGCCTGTCGACCAAGGGCGTGCTGAAGCCCGAGATGGTCAAGACGATGGCGCCGACGCCGCTGATCCTCGCCATGGCCAATCCCGACCCCGAGATCCTCCCCGAGGACGCCAAGGCCGTCCGCCCCGACGCCATCATCGGCACCGGCCGCTCCGACTACCCGAACCAGGTCAACAACGTCCTCTGCTTCCCCTTCATGTTCCGCGGCGCACTCGACGTCGGCGCGACGACGATCAACGAAGCGATGAAGATCGCCGCCGTGAGGGCGATTGCCGACCTCGCCCACGCCGAGCAGTCCGAGGTGGTGACCGCCGCCTACGGCACCGAAGAGCTGGCGTTCGGCCCCGAATACCTGATCCCCAAGCCCTTCGATCCGCGGCTGATCCTCAAGGTCGCACCGGCCGTGGCGCAGGCGGCGATGGATTCCGGCGTAGCGACGCGGCCGATCGCCGACATGGCGCTCTACCGCCAGCAGCTCACCGAGTTCGTCTGGCACTCGGGCTTCGCCATGAAGCCGGTGTTCGCATCGGCACAGAAGCGGCCGGCGCGCATCGTCTTCGCCGAGGGCGAGGACGAGCGCGTGCTGCGCGCGGTGCAGACGGTCGTCGACGAGAACCTGGCGAAGCCCATCCTGATCGGCCGCCCCGAGGTGGTGAACCGCCAGATCGAACGCCACGGCCTGCGCATCCGGCCGGGACAGCACTTCGAGCTCGTCAATCCGGATTCCGACCCGCGCTACAAGGAGCTCTGGCAGGACTACTACAACCTGATGTGCCGCAAGGGCATCAGCGTCGAGTACGCCAAGCGCGAACTGCGCCGCCGCACCACGCTGATCGGCGCCATGCTGATCCGCCACAGTCACGCCGAGGGCATGATCTGCGGCACCTACGGGCGCCACACGGTCCACCTCAAGTACATCGAGAACGTCATCGGCCGCCGTCCCGGCGTCGAGAACTTCTACGCCATGAACATGCTGCTGCTGCCCGAGCGCACCGTGTTCATCAGCGACACCTACGTGAACTACGAGCCGACGGCCGAGCAGGTCGCGGAGATGACGCTGCTGGCGGCCGAAGAGGTCAGGCGCTTCGGCCTGGTGCCGAAGGTCGCGCTGCTGTCGCACTCGAGCTTCGGCACGGACGACACGCCGACCGCCGTGAAGATGCGCCGCGCGCTCGAACTGCTGCGCGAGCAGGCGCCGCAACTCGAGGTCGACGGCGAGATGCACGGCGACGCGGCCCTGTCCGACGAGATCCGCAAGCAGGTCTTCCCGCCGTCCCGCCTGGCCGGGCAGGCCAACCTGCTGATCATGCCGACGCTCGACGCCGCCAACATCTCCTTCAACCTGCTTAAGACGGTGGCGGGCGACGGCCTCACCGTGGGGCCGCTGCTGCTAGGCACGGCGCGTCCGGTGCATATCATGACGCCGACCTCCACCGTGCGGCGTCTCGTCAACGTGACGGCTCTGCTGTCCGTCGAAGTGGCTCAGGCGCAAGCCGCCGCCTGAGATGCAGCGCGCGCCGCACAAGACCGCGCTCATCCTCACCGGCGGCGGCGCGCGTGCGGCCTACCAGGTCGGCGTTCTCAAGGCGATCCGGGAACTGCTGCCCGACAAGCGCAGCAATCCGTTCCCGATCCTGTGCGGCACGTCGGCCGGCGCGCTGAATGCCGCCACCATGGCGGTATGGGCAGAGGATTTCGGCGCCGGCGTCGACCGTCTCGATGACATCTGGTCGAACTTCCACGCTGCGGACGTCTATCGCGCCGACCCGGCCGGGATCGCCGGCGCAGGCGCGCGCTGGCTGTCCGCGCTGGCCTTCGGCTGGATTATGCGCCGCAGCCCCCGCTCGCTGCTCGAGAACACGCCGCTGCGCCGTCTGCTCGAGAAGACGCTCGACTTCGAGCGCATCGACGCCGCCATCGCCCGGCACGCTCTCCATTCGGTCAGCGTGACTTGCTCGGGCTACGCGTCGGGCCAGAGCGTGACCTTCTTCCAGGGCCGCGCCGATCTTGAGCCCTGGCGCCGCGCCCAGCGCTTCGGGGCGCACGTCAAGCTGACGGTCGACCATCTGCTCGCCTCCTCGGCGATTCCCTTCATCTTCCCGGCGGTGAGACTGCATCGCGAGTGGTTCGGCGACGGCGCAATGCGCCAGCTCGCCCCGATCTCGCCGGCCATCCACCTGGGCGCCGACCGCGTGCTGGTGATCGGCGCCGGCCGCAAGGCGGACGAGGAAGAGCGGGCGCAGGGCACCGCCTACCCCACCTTGGCCCAGGTCGCCGGGCATGTCATGTCGAGCATTTTTCTCGACACCCTGTCGGTCGATCTCGAACGCATGGTCCGCGTGAACCGCACTCTGTCGATGATTCCCGAAGCGACGCGGCGCCGGCATCACCTCACCCTGCGGCCTATCGAGGTTCTCCATATCTCGCCGTCGCAACGCCTCGACCACCTCGCCGCGGAGCATGCGCATGCCTTGCCATGGCCGGTACGCGCGCTGCTGCTCGGCATCGGCGCCATGAAGAGCGGCGGCGGCGCATTGACGAGCTACCTGCTGTTCGAGCGTCCCTACACGCAAGCGCTGATCGAACTCGGCTATGCCGATACCGTGGCCAGGCGGGATGAAATAACGGCTTTCCTCAACCCTGACTGCACATTGACAACTACTTGAGGTTTCCTCTCCAGGCACTTAATTTTCCAGGGTTTGTGCCGATAACTTGTATGCAATAGGTCGCGCACCGATGGTAGACTGCCGCCAGTCGCACGGGAGAGGGACTATGAATCGGAACTGGATCGCGGTATTGGCCGCATTCAGCCTGGCGCTGGGACCAGGCGCCACGCAAGCGCTGGCCGCTGCGGCCAAGAAGAAGCCGGTGGCTGCGAAGAAGCACAAGGCCGCCAAGGTCCACCGGCATCATCACAGCGCTTCGCTGGAGGATGCCACCCGGCTGGTCCAATCGTCTTCGGCCCTGGTCCAGGACCAGATCACCGGCGCCGCGATCTACGAAAAGAATTCCGAGGCGGTCGTTCCCATCGCCTCGATCAGCAAGCTGATGACCGCCATGGTTGCGCTCGACGCCGAGCCGAGCCTGAGCGAAGTGCTGACCATCGGCGAGGACGACGTCGACAATCTGAAAGGCACGCACTCGCGCCTGCGCGTGGGCACCCGGCTGACTCGCGAGGAACTGCTGAACCTCGCCCTCATGTCCTCCGAAAACCGCGCCGCGGCGGCCTTGTCGCGCAATTATCCGGGCGGCCGCGAAGCCTTCGTCGCGGCGATGAACCGCAAGGCGCACGACCTCGGCCTCGCGGACACCCAATTCGCCGATCCGACCGGCCTGACCGCGTCGAACGTCTCGAGCGCCCACGACCTCGCCAAGATGGTCGCCGCCGCCTACGAATATCCGCTGATCCGCGAATTCACCACCACCGCCGAACGGCAGGTGATCGTGGCCGGCCGGCCGCAGATGTTCCGCAACACCAACAGGCTGGTGAAGAATCCCGACTGGGAGATCGGGCTGTCCAAGACCGGCTACATCAACGAAGCCGGCAAGTGCCTGGTGATGCAGGCCTGGATCAACAACAAGCCGACGATCATCGTGCTGCTCGATTCGTGGGGCAAGATGACCCGTATCGGCGATGCCAACCGCATCAAGCGCTGGGTCGAGAGCGCGGGCCTGGCGACCGGTCCGGCCGGCTGATCCGCACGGCAGGCCGCCGGCCTACAGCCAGGCGGCCTGATCAATGCTCCACTTCTCGAGCGACTCGTGGGCGACGATCTTGTCGGCGCCCCGGCTGGTGTCGATGTAGACCTCGGCGATCCCGATATCGGCGATTTGCCGCGCCATCGCCGCATCGTCGACCAGGAACTGGTTCCTGAAGAACGGATGGTCCATCCGGCCGCAGTTCAGGTCGCGGTTGTACCTGCCCTTCTCGAGCTGCGCCACCGGTATCTTCTTCAGCATGGCGGCCTCACGCGAGCGTGTGGGGATGCTCGATCATCTGGTGATAGATCAGGCTCTGCAGGATCACCGTATCGTTCGGCGCCAGGTCTTCGAACTGCAGCCCGTGATTGAAGACGGCGGCATCGTCGCGGCTCGGCTCCTCGTCCTCGAAGGCGCTGCGCACCACGGCGTCGACGGTCAGGTAGGCATCGACCTTGTGCAGGCTCACGCGGAACGACAGCGCCAGACGCTTGCCCTTGTCGCCCAGCGGCTGGCGGGTCTTGAGCAGCGCGCCGTCGGCGCTCAGGTTGACGATGACGCCGGACTGGCGCTCGGCGCCGTCGCCGGCGTCGCGATCTGCGACCGAGGCGATGATGCGCGTGCGCACGCGCGGCGACTTGCGGATGGCGGAGCCCTGCACCGCCTCGGGAAACGAGAGATGCAGATAGTCGAAGGGAATCTTGCAGACCCGCTCGACGGCGCTGCTGAAGCCGAAGGCCTTCTGGCCCGCGAAGATGCGGGCAACGATGGTGTCGTTCTCGCGCAGCGGAACGCGCAGGCCGTTCGCCATGGGCGTGGTCACCAGCACGCTGACGCCATCCACCCAGCCGATCAGCTTGACGACATGGCGCTCCAGGCTCACCGTCGGCGGCGGCTGCAATTGGAGCCGATCGCCGACACGCAGCCGCATGTCCTGAAAGGTAAAGAGACTGTCGCCGGCGTCGCCGCCCGAGGCGGCGTCTGTCGCCTCGTCGACGGGCGTGGCGTCTTCGTCGCCGTCCGGGGAACGTCCCGAGTTCCAGCTCAGCTCGCGCAGCGGATTCGCGGCGAGCAGCTTCTCGAGCTGCGCCTCGGTCTGGAGGACTTCTCCCTCGCGCATGAGGACGTTGCCCTCCTGGTCATGCACCATCCACGGCAGCGGCGTGCCGAGGGCGAGGTCGGATCTTGCGATCGCTACTAGGCTCATAGTCGTGTCGGCTGGGTCAGGGCTAACAATGACTGGCGCTGCGCATGCGCGACAACGCGAGTTTCCATGCGGGGCTACGGGGACGGAGGGACATAGACGGGGCCCACCCACGCACATCCGCTACCCGCTCGAGGGCATCGTATAACAAACCGCCGGATTTCGATATATGACGAAGATCGTACTCGAGGGGCGGATTTCCCCGGGATTCAGGGCCTCGCAGCCAGTCGGCGGCGAAGCCGGGGGGCGTCTACTTGGCGGGCTTGACGTAGCCGATGGCCGCGGAGATCTGGTCGGCGGTGGCGCGCACGATGGCCGCCCAGTCGGGGTCGTAGCGCTCGGCCGGCGCCGAGACCGACAGGCCCGCGACGAGTTCGCCGGTATCGTCGCGCACCGGCGCGGCGACGCAGCGCAGCCCCTGCTCGATCTCCTCGTTGTCGAACGCCACGCCGTGGCGCCGCACGCGGTCGAGCTCCTTCTCCAGGATCGGCAGCGTGGTGATCGACGTCTGCGTATAGCGCGGCAGTCCGCTGCGCTTGGCATAGTCCCTGACCTTCTCGATGCCGTCCTCGACCAGATAGAGCTTGCCGACCGCCGTCACGTGCAGCGGCGCGCGCGCGCCGACCAGGTGCACGACGCGCACCGACGAGCGGCCGCTCGAGGTGCGCTCGACATAGACGATCTCGTCGCCCTGGCGCACGCCGAGGTTCACGCTCTCGCCGATCTTCTGGTGCAGCTGCTGCATCAGCGGCAGCGCGGAGTCGCGGATGTTGATGCGCGACTTGACGAGATTGCCGAGCTCCAGCAGGCGGATGCCGAGCCGGTAGGTGCCCGGATCGGCGCGCTCGACGAAGCCGCTGATCGACATGGCGCCGAGAATGCGGTGGGCGGTGGAGGGATGCAGGCCCGTCTCCAGCGCGAGCTGCTTCAGGCTGACCGGGTCGTGATAGTAGGAGAGGACGTCGAGCAGCTTCATCATGCGCTCGATCACCTGGATCGGACTTTTTGCTTCGACGGCGGGTTTCGGTGTGGGCACG
The DNA here is from genome assembly GCA_027310465.1 of Rhodocyclaceae bacterium. Classification (GTDB taxonomy): domain Bacteria; phylum Pseudomonadota; class Gammaproteobacteria; order Burkholderiales; family Rhodocyclaceae; genus Nitricoxidireducens. Next base: position 9,458 of record DAIDAU010000509.1, on the reverse strand, counting down.
TTGAGTTTTCGGGTCTTGCGGCGGGTGCTAGTATGCCACATCGTGAAAAGTTTCGCCGCCTCTTGAAATTCCAATGGCATTTTCGGAGCCCTAAGGCATGCGCGTCGCGTTGTTCGTCACCTGTCTCGTCGATCTGATGCGTCCGCGCATCGGCTTCGCCGCCATCGAACTGCTGGAAGCCGCCGGCTGCGAAGTCGTCGTTCCCGAAAAGCAGACCTGCTGCGGCCAGCCGGCCTACAACAGCGGCGACCGGGCGTCGGCCGCGATGCTGGCGAAGAAGACCATCGCCGAGTTCGAGCCCTTCGACTACCTGGTCGCGCCCTCCGGCTCCTGCGCCGACCAGATACGCACCGAATATCCGGGCCTGCTGGCCGACGATCCCGAGTGGCACGGCCGCGCCGTCGCGCTCGCCAGCCGCGTCCATGAGCTGACCGACTTCCTCGTCAGCGTCGCGAAGATCGAGAAGATCCCCGGCGCTTTCGAAGGCTCCGTCACCTACCACGACTCCTGCGCCGGCCTGCGCAGCCTGGGCATCAAGGACCAGCCGCGCGCCCTGCTCGCCCGCATGCCGGGCGTCGAGCTCAAGGAAATGACGGGCGCCGACGAGTGCTGCGGCTTCGGCGGCACCTTCGCCGTGAAGTTCGGCGACATCTCGACGGCGATCGCGGCCAAAAAGTGCGACAACGTCGTCGCGACGGGCGCCGACGCCGTCGTCGCCGGCGACCTCGGCTGCCTGCTCAACATCGAAGGCAAGCTGCGCCGCATGGGCGACGAGAAGACGAAAGTCCTGCACATCGCCGAAATCCTGGCCGGAGACGCGTGATGGAAATCCGCTCGATGCGCTTCAAGGCGAACGCCTCCGCCAAGCTCGCGGACGCCGGCCTGCAGCGCAACCTGCGCAAGGCGAAAGGCAAGTTCGTCGACACCCGCGCCGTCGCCATCAAGGAAATCGACGATTTCGAAGGCACGCGCCGCGCCGCGCGCGACCTGCGCGACCGCGTGCTGAAGGACCTCGACCTGTGGCTAGAACGCTTCGAGACGCAGGCCACGGCGCGCGGCGCCACCGTGCTGTGGGCCAGGGACGGCGCCGAAATCTGCCGCCACGTCGTCGACATCGCGCGCCGCCACGGCGTGAAGAAGGCGACCAAGTCGAAGTCGATGCTGTCCGAGGAAGCCGGCCTCAACCAGGCGCTCGCCGCCGCCGGCGTCGAGCCGGTCGAGACCGACCTCGGCGAGTACATCCTGCAGATCAACGACAACGAGCCGCCGTCGCACATTATTGCGCCGGTGATGCACAAGAACGTCGAGCAGGTCGCCGACCTGTTCGCCAAGACGCACCACAAGCCGCGCAAGACCGACATCCCGCAGCTCACGCGCGAGGCGCGCGAAGTGCTGCGCAGCCACTTCCTGACGGCCGACATGGGCATCTCCGGCGGCAACTTCCTGGTCGCGGAAACCGGCTCGGTCGCGCTGGTCACCAACGAGGGCAACGGCCGCATGGTGACGACGCTGCCGAAGGTGCACGTCGTCATCACCGGCATCGAGAAGGTGATCCCGACGCTCGAAGACCTCTCCCTGCTGATGCGCCTGCTGCCGCGCTCGGCCACCGGCCAGTCGATCTCCAACTACTTCTCGGTGCTCACCGGCGTGAAGCAGCCGGACGAGTCCGACGGCCCCGAGCACCTCTACTTCGTGCTCGTCGACAACGGCCGCGCCGACGTCGTCGGCAGCGAGTACCACGAGATGCTGCGCTGCATCCGCTGCGGCGCCTGCATGAACCACTGCCCGGTGTACCAGTCGATCGGCGGCCACGCCTACGGCTGGGTCTATCCGGGCCCGATGGGCTCGATCCTCACGCCCCTCTACGCCGGCATCGAGAACGCCGTCGACCTGCCCAACGCCGCAACCCTCTGCGGCCAGTGCAGCGCCGTCTGCCCGGTGCTGATCCCGCTGCCCGAGCTGATGCGCAAGCTGCGCGAGGAGCAGGTCGAGCGGAAGCTACGCCCGCTGGCGGAGCGGCTGGCGCTCAAGGCCTGGGCCTGGGTCGCCAATCGCCCCGCCCTTTACGCGCTCGGCACCTGGTTCGCCGTGCGCTACCTCAAGTGGCTGGCCGGTGGAGGCGACCGCATCCGCGTGCTCGCCGCCGCGCCGGAATGGACCGCCGGCCGCGACTTCCCCGCCCCCCAGGGCAAGACCTTCCGCGAGCTCTATCGCCAGCGCCAGCCATGATGCACAAGATCGTCTTCGTCGAACGCGACTCCATCCGCGCCGACGTGCGCCGTCCCGCCTTCGCGCACGATTGGGCCGAATATCCGATGACCACGCCCGAGCAGATGTTCGAGCGCCTCCAGGACGCCACCATCGTCATCGCCAACAAGGTCCAGTTGCGCGGCGAACTGTTGGCGCGGCTGCCGCAGCTTCAGCTGATCGCCGAAGCGGCGACGGGCACGGACAACATCGACGTCGCCTGGTGCCGCGAGCACGGGCTCGCCGTATGCAACATCCGCGGCTACGCCAAGCAGACCGTGCCCGAGCACGCGCTGATGATGATGCTCGCGCTGCGCCGCCAGCTGCTCGCCTACCGCGCCGACCTGCAGGCGGGCAAGTGGCAGCAGGCGCCGATGTTCTGCTTCTTCGACCATCCGATCCGCGACCTCGACGGCGCCACGCTGGGGCTGATCGGCCGCGGCTCGCTCGGCGAGGGCGTGGCGCGGCTGGCGCAGGCCTTCGGCATGCGCATCCTGTGGGGCGAGCGCAAGGGCGCGCCGCCGCGCCACGGCTACGTCGCCTTCGAGACGCTGCTCGCCGAAGCCGACGTCGTCTCGCTGCATTGCCCGCTCAACGGCGCCACGCGCGGCCTGATCGGCGAGGCCGAGCTCTCCGCCATGAAGCGTGGCGCCATCCTGATCAACACCGGACGCGGCGGCCTCGTCGACGAAGCCGCGCTCGCCCGCGCGCTGAAGCAAGGCTGGATCGCCGGCGCCGGCTTCGACGTGCTGTCGCAGGAGCCGCCGCGCAGCGGCAATCCGCTGCTCGAACCCGAACTGCTGGCATTGCCCAACTTCATCCTGACGCCGCACGTCGCCTGGGCCTCGGCCGGCGCCATGCAGACGCTCGCCGACCAGCTGATCGACAACATCGAAGCCTTCGTGCGAGGCGAACGACTCAACCGGATCGCATGACATGAACCCCCGCGACGACATCCTCGACCGCGTGCGCCGCCGGCTCGGCCGCAACGCCGACAACGCGAAGCCCGCCGACACGCAGATCGACGCCTGGCTGGCGACGCACCCCGAAGGCCCGCGTCCCGCCGTGCGCGGCGACCTCGCGGATTTGTTCTGCGAGAAGTCGCGCAAGCTGTCGAGCAGCATCGACACCGTGGCGACACTGGCCGAGGTGCCGGCCGCGACCGCGCGCTATCTCGCCTCGCTGCATCTCGGTACGAGGGCCGTCTGCTGGCCACAGCTCGCCGACCTGCCGTGGGGCGAAGCGGGATTGACGATCGAACCGCGCGCCGCCCTCGACGCCGATCTCGTCGGCATCACCGGCAGCTTCTGCGCGGTCGCCGAGACCGGCACGCTGGCGCTGCTCTCCGGCCCCGACACCCCCGCCGGCGTGAGCCTGCTGCCGGAAACGCACATTGCGGTCGTGAAGGCATCGCGCATCGTCGCCGGCATGGAGGAAGCGTGGCACCTGATGCGCGCGGAACGCGGCGCATTGCCGCGCGCCGTGAATTTCATCTCCGGCCCTTCCCGCACCGGCGACATCGAGCAGACCATCGTGCTCGGTGCGCACGGGCCCTACCGCGTGCACATCATCGTCGTCAGCGGCGCCTAGCGGCCGCGAGGAAGGGAAAGAACTCGCGATCGGCGCCCAGCATGTGCCTGACGATCATGTCGTGCGCGAGGAATTCGAACACCGGCCCGATCTCGATCCTGCCCGCCCCGAACTCGGCCGCCAGGTGCGCGGCCTTCTCCGTCAGCTGCCGATGCATGGCCGCGTGCTGCGCCGTGCGCGGATAGCCGACCGACGTCAGCACCGCCTCCTCGCGCAGGAAGTGCTCCTTCGCCTTGCCGAGCAGCGACTGGACCGACTCGGTCAGCCTGCCGAAATCGCGGTCGGCGACGATGCCGCTCAGCAGATCATTGGCCAGCGCGAACAACGCGCGGTGATCGCGGTCGATGTCCTCCTGGCCGCATTCGAAGGCGCGATACCAGAGGAACTGCACCAGCTTGCAGTCGAGCACGTCGTCTATGACGGCGCGCTCGTGCGCGACGTCGCCATGGTAGGGCGTGGCGGTGAAGCCGCCCAGGCAGTATTGCGCGCCCAGCTCGAGACAGGCGCGGTACTCGTCCCAACTGCCCACTTCGTCGACCGCGACGCAGATGCCCAGGTGCCGCGCATGCAGATCGCCCAGCGTACGCCCGAAGCCGCGCGCCGAATAGTCCTCGATCCTGACGAAGACCATGCTCGACAGCGGCAGCGCCGCCGCCATATCGCCTGCCATCGCCTTGTGGTCGACGGCGACGCCGGCACCGCTGCCCCGGATGTCCTTCAGCGTCTCGATCCACGCCGCCGGCGCCTCGCCGTCGGCGGGAGCGGTCACATGGAAGACGGTGTTCGGCGTGACGAATTGCCGGTAGTCGAGCGTGCGCCATTCCTCGGCGCTGATCGGCACCACCGCCAGGCGATGCTCGGCGAAGTTCGCCAGGTGGTCGGTCTTCAGGGCGCCGAGCTTGGCGGCCGGATCGAGCCGGTTCGCCGCGGCGCTCGCCGGCGCGGGGCGGAACCGGTAGCCGACGATGCGCGTGCGGCCGTCGAGGATCTCGTCGCGGACGATCTGAATCTCGGGGGAGGCAGCCTCGCCATAAACCTGCGGGGAAGGCAGGGTGCCGTACAGCGATGCGGGCAGGGTCGCCGCGTCGTTGGGGAACTCGCTTTCCCCGTTTGTGCCCTTGATGCTGATCGCCATTCTGGACCTCCCGCCGGCAGGCTCGCCGCATCCCCAATCTAGTTCGCGCCGGGAGGGCGGTCAATTGGCCCAAGGTCATAGGAATTCGGGGAGGGCGAGCTTGCCGCTGCGCGGCGAAGCGCCTAGACTCTCGCGCTTTGACAAGAACAGAAGATCCATGGAATCCGCCTCCGTCGAAGTCGCCAAGCAGGCGCTGACCTCGGCGCACCGCAGATGAAGCCGGCGACCGCCCACTTCGCCGGCTCGTTCGCCTTCGCCGCGATCGCGATCGCCATCGCCTTTCCCGTCGGCGGCCTGCAGGCGGCGGCCACGGTAGTCTTCCTCGGCGTGCTCGAGACCTCGCTGTCGTTCGACAACGCCGTCGTGAACGCCACGGTGCTCACGCACTGGAACGCGCAGTGGCAGCGGCGCTTCCTCACCTGGGGCATGGTCGTCGCGGTGTTCGGCATGCGTGCGGTGTTTCCGCTGGTGATCGTCGGCTTCGCCGGCGGCCTCGGCCCGGTGGAGGCGTTCAACCTGGCCATCTACGATCCGGCGCGCTACGGCGCAATCCTCGCCTCGGCCCACCACCAGATCGCCGCCTTCGGCGGCGCCTTCCTGATGATGGTGTTCTTCAAGTTCTTCGCCGCCCGCCACAAGACGCGCCACTGGTTCGCCTTCGTCGAGCGCCAGCTGACGCAGCTCGGCAAGATGGAAGCCATCGAAGGCGCGCTGACGCTCATCATCCTGCTCGCCATGTCGCACCTGCTCGAGGGGCAGGAGCGCAGCGAGTTCATCGTCGCCGGCGTCTGGGGCGTGGTCGTCTTCATCTTCGTCAAGGGCCTCTCCGGGCTGCTCGGCGGCGACGAGCAGGAAGGCCCGCACAACGTCGTCCAGCAGGGCCTCGCCGGCTTCGTCTATCTCGAGGTGCTCGACGCCAGCTTCTCCTTCGACGGCGTCATCGGCGCCTTCGCCATGACCAACAACCTGCTGATCATCGTGCTCGGCCTCGGCGTCGGCGCCATGTTCGTGCGCAGCTTCACGCTGCTGCTGGTCGAGCGCGGCACGCTCAACACCTACCGCTATCTCGAGCACGGCGCCTTCTGGGCCATCGGCGCGCTCGCCGCGGTGATGTTCGCCAGCGTGCGCGTGCACATCCCCGAGGCCTTCACCGGCCTCATCGGCGCCGTCCTGATCGTGCTGTCGCTCGGCAGTTCGATCCGCGCCAACCGCCTGGCTGCCAGGTCGTGAAACCACTCTCGCATCTCTTCGAAGCCAACGCGCGGTGGGCCGAGCAGACGCTCGCCGAGGAACCCGGCTTCTTCTCGACGCTCGCCGCCATCCAGCGCCCCGAGTACCTGTGGATCGGCTGCTCCGACAGCCGCGTGCCGGCCAACCAGATCACCGGCCTCAAGCCCGGCGAGGTCTTCGTCCATCGCAACGTCGCCAACGTGGTGGTGCACACCGACCTCAACTGCCTGTCGGTCGTGCAGTACGCCATCGACGTGCTGAGCGTCAAGCACATCATCGTCGTCGGCCACTACGGCTGCGGCGGCGTCCGCGCCGCGCTCGAGGGCCGGTCGCTCGGGCTGATCGACAACTGGCTGCGCCACATCCAGGACGTCGCCGACCGCCACGGCGCGCTGATGGACGCCCTGCCCGACGTCGACGCGCGCTGGCACGCGCTCTGCGAACTCAACGTCATCGAGCAGGTGCGCAACCTCGCGCGCACCACGCTGGTCGGCGACGCCTGGCGCCGCGGCCAGGACCTCACGCTGCACGGCTGGGTCTATGGTCTCGAGGACGGCCGCCTGCTCGATCTCGACGTCAGCTCCGGCACCCCCGAGGAACTCGAGGCCGCCTACCGCCGCGCCGTGACCGAGGTCGCCGACCGCCACCCCGCGGCCAAGTAGAATCCGGCCCATGAGCAAAGCCATCCTCCTCTTCGGGCACGGCGCCCGCAACCGCGAGTACGCCGAACCCTTCCACCGCATCAAGGCGGCCATCCAGCTGCGCGAACCTGACGCGAAGATCGAGATCGGCTTCCTCGAACTCCAGCGGCCGACCTTCGAGGAGGCCATCGACGCCCTGGTCCGCCACGGCGCCACCGACGTCCGCATCGTCCCGATCTTTTTCGCCCCCGGCCGGCACGTGCTGAAGGACCTGCCGGAGCGCGCCGCGCTCGCGCTCGACCGCTATCCCGACCTCAACGTCGAAGTCGCCGACGCCGTCGGCATGGTGCCGTCGGTGGTCGATGCGATGGCCGATTACGCCCTGGGCAAGTAGCGTTCGAAACCTGCAGACGCTCCCCTCACGGCGGCCGCGATAGCCGCAGCGTCGCCGCCGCGCCGCGTCGGTTGCCGCTGCAGCGATCCCTCCGGCTTGAGAACTCCCTAGATTTCTTGTGCCATAACGGAACGTGACCAAAGTCACGCAGGTCGCCGCCGGGCTTGTGTCCGAGCAATATATTAGGGTATTCTTATTTTCATGAAACCCTTGCCATTCCTCGCTTGCGTGCTGATCGCGCTGCCTGCTGCGGCGCAGCTGACGCTCGTCCTTCAGCCCCACGAAGTCGATCTCACCTACCCCGCCGAAAGCGTCGTCGAGGCGGTCCGGCAGGCGACGGTCGCGGCGCAGGTCGCCGGGCGGATCGTCGACATGCGCGTCGACGCCGGCCAGAAGGTGCGTGCCGGCGAGGTGATGATGCGCATCGACTCGCGCGAGGCGGCGGAGAACGTCGCCGGCGCCCAGGCGCGGCTCGCCCAGGCGGAAGCCGACTACCGGCGCACCCAGAATCTCTTCGAGAAGAAGTTCATCAGCGGCGCGGCGCTCGACAAGGCCGAGGCCGAGCTGAAGTCGGCGCGGGCGCTGAGCGGCCTGGCCGGCGCCGGGCTGTCGTACGCGACGGTGACGGCGCCGATCGGCGGCGTCGTCGCGCAGCGCCAGGTCGAGCTCGGCGAGATGGCCGCCATGGGCCGCCCGCTGGTCACCGTGTTCGATCCCAAGGGGCTGCGCGTGATCGCCAGCGTGCCGCAATACAAGCTGTCCGAGCTGCGCGGCGCCGCCAAGGCCAAGGTCGAGTTCGTCGAGACCGGCAAGTGGATCGACGCCGTGCGCGTCGAGTTCCTCCCCTCGCTCGACGCCCGCAGCCACACCGTCACCGCGCGCGTCTATCTGCCCGACAATGCCGACGGCGTGGTGCCCGGCATGGCGGCGCGCGTGCATTTCGTCGGCGGCCATGCGACGAAGCTGACGGTGCCGGCGAAAGCGGTGATCCGCCGCGGCGAGATCCACGCCGTCTATGTGATCGACACCCAGAACGTGCCGCACCTGCGCCAAGTGCGCGTCGGCGAAGCCGCCGGCGACGGCGAGCTCGAAGTCATGGCCGGCCTCGCGGCCGGCGACAAGGTGAGCCTGGAGCCGGTCAAGTCCGGCATCGTCCTCAAGCAGGCGCAGGGGAAATAGGCCCATGGGAATCTCGGGCCGCATCGCAGGCACCTTCCTGCGCAATACGCTGACGCCGCTGATCGCGCTGATCGCGCTGCTGCTCGGCATCTTCGCCACGCTGATGACGCCGCGCGAGGAGGAGCCGCAGATCAACGTGACCATGGCGAACGTCTTCGTGCCTTTCCCCGGCGCCAGTCCCAAGGACGTCGAGAACCTCGTGGCGCGGCCGGCCGAGCAGGTGCTGGCGCGCATCTCCGGCATCGACCACGTCTATTCGGTGTCGCGCCCCGGCATGGCGATCATCACCGTGCAGTACAAGGTCGGCGAGGACCCGATCCAGGCGCTGGTGCGGCTCTACGACACGATCAACGCCAACAAGGACTACCTCTCGCCCAACCTCGGCGTCGGCGAGCCGATCGTCAAGCCCAAGGGCATCGACGACGTGCCCATCGTCACGCTGACTTTCTACGCGACCGACCCCAACAAGTCCGCCTACGAGATGCAGCAGGTCTCGCGCGCCGCCGAAATCGAATTCAAGCGCATCCCCGGCACGCGCGACGTCGCGACCATCGGCGGCCCTGGCCACGTGATCCGCGTCATCATGGACGCCGACCGCATGAACGCCTACCGCGTCACGGCGCAGGACCTCAAGGCCGCATTGCAGCTCTCCAACGCCTCGCAGCCCGCCGGCAGCCTGGTGTCCGACAACCGCGAGGTGCTGGTGCAGACCGGCACCTACATCGAATCGGCCGGCGACGTGAGGCGCCTGGTGGTCGGCGTCTACGCCGGCAAGCCGGTGTTCATGTCGGACGTCGCGCACATCGACGACGGCCCCGACCAGCCGAGCCGCTACGTCTGGCACGGCTCCGGCCGCCAGGAATATCCGGCGGTGACTCTGGCGGTCTCGAAGAAGCCGGGCGTCAACGCTGCCGACGTCGCGTCGGCCGTCATCACGCGCGCGAATTCGCTGCGCGGCACGGTCATCCCCGAGGGCGTCGACTTCGCGGTGACGCGCAACTACGGCGAGATGGCCACCGAGAAGGCGCAGAAGCTGATCGGC
>DAIDAU010000346.1 GCA_027310465.1 Rhodocyclaceae bacterium | reverse complement strand
GCGTCGAGCGGCAAGACGGCAGCGTCGAGCGGCAGAACGGCAGCGTCGACGCGCGCTATGCGCAGGACGTCGCGCGCTACTGCGCGCCGGGCCTCGCCGGTCTCGTCTGCCGGGAAACCGTGAAGTGGCGGCTTTGCAGCGGACGCTGGAACCGCCGCCCCGAACCCGACGCAAGGCGCTGCTGCGTCGAAGAGGAGCGGTGCAGCGGCCTGGCGGCAACCGGCTGAGCGCCGGCGTCCGGTCTTGCCATCGTCGCTGCGCGCCGCATGCGGTGCGGCGCTCAGGACTCCGCGTCGACCGGCAGCTTCGCCGCCGCGGCGACCAGGCGCTCTAGTTCGCCGGCGCAATCTGCGATCAGCGTGTCGAGCGCGGGCGGCTCGCCGTCGCTTTTCATCGCCACGACGACATCGTTGGCCAGCTGCGCGATGCGCCGCGCGCCGATCAGGCCGGCGATGCCCTTGAGGTCGTGCGCCACCTTGCGCGCGCATTCGCGGTCGCCGCCGGCGAGGCAGTCGGCGACGCGGCGCATGTCCTGGCCGTGCAGGTCGGCGAAACGCCGCAGCAGGCCGCGGTATTCGGCGCGGCGCTGCGGCGAGCTCAGCATCGCGAAGGGCGGCTGGATGCCCGGGATGCCGGTGCCGCCCGCGTCGGTCTCGTGCGGCTGCTGCGCGGCGGCATGCGGCGCGACCGCGGGCAGCCAGCGGCTCAGCGCGGTGCCGAGCGTATCGGGCGTGACCGGCTTGGCGAAATAGTCGTTCATGCCGGCCTCGAAGCAGCGCCGCCGGTCCTCGGCGAAGGCGTTGGCGGTCAGCGCGATGATCGGCGTGCCGCGATGGAGCGGCAGCTCGCGGATCGCGCGCGTGGCGGCGAGCCCGTCCATCTTCGGCATCTGCACGTCCATCAGGATGAGGTCGTAGCTGCGCGACCGCGCGCATTCGACGGCCTCCTGCCCGTCGGAGGCGACGTCGACGTCGCAGCCGAGGTCTTCGAGCATCTCGAACAGGATCTCCTGCGACAACGGATGATCCTCGGCGAACAGCACGCGCCGGCCGCCGAGATGCGCGGCCGGCACCGCGCGCTCGGCCTCCAGCGAGGCGCCGTCGCCGCGCGGCAGCAGCAGGTCGAAGCTGAAGCGGCTGCCGCCGCCCGGCCGGCTGTCGACGCCGATCGTGCCGCCCATCATGCGCACCAGCCGCTGGCTGATGGCGAGGCCCAGGCCGCTGCCGCCGTGGGCGCGCGTCGGCGAGGTGTCGGCCTGCGTGAAGGGTTCGAACAGCCGCTCCTGGTCGGCCGGCTCGATGCCGATGCCGCTGTCGCGCACGGTGAAGCGCAGCGTCGCGCCGTCGGCGCCTTCCGCCACGCAGCCCACCGTGATGCGCACGCCGCCGCGCTCGGTGAACTTGACGGCGTTGCTGCCGAGGTTGATGAGGATCTGGGCGAGGCGCAGCGGATCGCCGAGCAGGACGGCGTCGCGCACCGGCGCGTCCACTTCCACCGCCAGGTCGAGGCCCTTGTCGCGCGCCGGCCCGCCGACGACCCCGACCAGGCGCGCGACGACGTCGGCGAGGCGGAACGGCCGCCGGTCGAGCGCCAGCCGGCCGGCCTCGATGCGCGACAGGTCGAGCACGTCGTTGATGAGGTCGAGCAGGTGGTCCGAGTTCGCGCACAGCTGGTCGATGCGGTGCTGCTGCACGACGTCGCACACGTCGCGCCGCAGCAGGTGGCTCAAGCCGACGATGATGTGCAGGGGCGTGCGCATCTCGTGGCTCATGTTGGCGAGAAAGCTCGACTTCGCCCGGCTGGCCCGCTCGGCGGCGTCGCGCGCCGCCGCCAATGCCGCCTCGGTGCGCGAGCGCTCGGTGATGTCGGTGGCGGCGACGAGGAACTCGCGGCCGACGCTGTCGAGCCGGCCGTCGAGGCCGACGATCAGGCTCGTGCCGTCCTGGCGCGCCATGACCACCGTGCAGGTCTCCGTGCCCTCGGGAAAGATCATGCGCATCAGGAAGTCGCGATAGGCCGGCTTTTGCTCGGGCGCCACGAAGCTCGACAGCGCCACGCCGACGATCTCGTCGCGCGCCAGGCCCAGCAGCGCGGCGCCGCCCCGGTTGACGGC
>DAIDAU010000404.1 GCA_027310465.1 Rhodocyclaceae bacterium | reverse complement strand
GCGACAAGGTGGTCAAGGGCCAGCCTGTCGGCAGTTCCAAGTCCGTGCTGGAACCCGCCCCCATCGCCGGCAGGGCCGGTTCCGTGCCGGCCAGCATCCAGATCGCGCATGACGCCGACAAGCTCTATGTCCGCATCGAGTTCGACGCCACCAAGAGCGCCGCCGGCAAGAAGATGGACGCCAGGAACGAGGTCAAGGTGACGATGATGTTCGACGGCGGCGGCACGGTGCCGATGGCCGAGATCAACGGCTGCTGGAACACCTGCCACGTCGACCTGCGCACCATGAAGAGCGCCAAGGACGACAAGAAGACCAAGTACATCAAGGACGCCGATCTCGCCAGCGGCCGCTACATGGACCTGATCCAGTGGAAGAGCGGCAAGGGCGAGAAGCCGGTGGACGGCTGGGTCGACACCGAGCGCCACATGGAGGGCGGCAAGAGCCTCGTCAAGGCGGAAGGCAAGAAGGAAGGCGACAAGTGGGTCGTCACCTTCGAGCGCGAGCTCGCCGGCAAGGGCAAGGGCGACCACAACATCGTGGCGGACAAGGTGTACAACTTCGGCATCGCGGTCCACGAAGACTATGCGGGCGCCCGCTTCCACTACGTTTCGCTCGGCTATCAGTTCGGCCTCGACAAGGCGAATCCGGAAGTGAAGAACTACGTCGCCGTGCCGAAGCTCTGATCGCTGTTCCGCCGCACGTTTCCGTCAATTGTCAAAGGGGACAACAATGAGAATGCAATGGAATGGTTGGGCGCTGGCCGCATGCGCCGTCGGCATTTCCTCGATGGCGCACGCCGCTCCGCCCTCTCCGGCGATGCTGAGCAACGCCTGCGCAGGCTGCCACGGCACCCTGGGAGGCAGCGCCGGACCGAGCATGCCGAGCCTGGCCAGCCAGTCGAAGCATGCCATCGTCGAGGCGATGAAGAAGTTCAAGAGCGGCGAGCGTCCGTCGACCATCATGGGCCGCATCGCGAAGGGCTACAGCGACGCGGACTTCGCTGCCATGGGCGAGTTCTTCTCCAAGCAGAAGGCGCACTTCCCCGAGCAGAAGTTCGACGCCGCGAAGGCCGACAAGGGGGGCCTCGTGCAGGAGAAGCATTGCGGGCGCTGCCACATCGATGACGGCAAGGACGGCAAGGAGGACACGCCGATCACCGCCGGCCAGTGGCTGCCGTACCTGCAGATCCAGATGGACCAGTACCTGTCGGGCAAGCGCAGGATGCCGGAGAAGATGGCCGAGAAGGTCAAGCCTCTGTCGAAGGAAGACCTGGACGCCGTGATGCACTTCTACGCCAGCTCGAAATAAGGGAGAGGAACATGACCATGGATCGCAGAAACTTCATCAAGCTGCTGGGCGGCGCTTCCACCGTGGCGCTGGCGGCGTGCGCCGGCAGCCCGGCGGTATCTTCCGGCTCCGCCGCGGAAATCATGCCCAAGAGCGGCCGCCGCGTGGTCGTCGTCGGCGGCGGCTACGGCGGCACCATCGCGGCCAAGTACGTACGCATGCTCGACGCCTCGATCGAGGTCGTGCTGATCGAGCGCAACCAGCAGTACGTTTCCTGCCCGTTCAGCAACTACTACATCGGCGGCCTCATCAGCGACCTGACGCCGCTGACCATCGGCTACGACAAGCTGACCGCCAATCATGGCGTCAAGATGCTCCACGCCGAGGTCACGGCCATCGACCCGGCGGCGAAGAAGGTCGTCACCACCGAAGGCACGCTCGCCTACGACCGCCTGATCGTATCGCCGGGCGTCGACTTCCGCACCGAGGAGATCGAAGGCTACGGCGCGGATACCGCCGACGTGATCCCGCACGCCTGGAAGGCCGGCCCGCAGACCCTCCTGCTGCGCAAGCAGCTCGAGGCCATGCCGGACGGCGGCAAGGTGATCATCAGCATGCCGCTGACGCCCTACCGCTGCCCGCCCGGCCCCTACGAGCGCGCTTGCCTGATCGCCAATTACCTGAAGACCCACAAGCCGAAGTCGAAGCTGTTCCTGCTCGATGCCAACCCCGACGTCGTGTCCAAGAAACCGCTGTTTACCAAGGCATGGAGCACCTACTACAAGGGCATCTTCGAGTACGTGCCGGGCAAGAAGATCACCAAGGTGTCCGCCGGCGACAAGACCGTCTTCGTCGAGGGCATCGAGGACCACAAGGGCGACGTCGTCAACTTCATCCCGCCCCAGCGCGCCGGCCGCATCGCGGTGGCGGCCGGCCTGGTGGGCGACGACAAGAACTGGTGCCCGGTCAACGCCACCACCTTCGAGTCGGCCAAGCACAAGGACATCCACGTGATCGGCGACGCGTCGGTCGCCGGCGCCATGCCGAAGTCCGGCTACTCGGCCAACTCGGAGGCGAAGGTCTGCGCCACCAACGTCGTGGCGCTGATGAACGGCAAGGAGACGATCGACCTGTCGGGCATCAACGTCTGCTACAGCGCCATCAACGGCGACGAGTCGGTCAGCATCGCCGGCATCTACAAGGTCGTCGACGGCAAGATCGCCGCGGTGCCGAACTCCGGCGGCATCTCTCCGGCGGACTTCTCGCAGGCCAGGCTCGAGCGCATCTATGCCGAGAGCTGGCTGCGGAACATCCTCACCGAGATGTCCACCTAGGAATCGGACAGACAGCGCGGCCCCGCCGGAGCGGGGCGGTGCGCGACCGACGGAAAGGAGGCGGGGAGGACAGACAAACGGCTTCAAGCAGCAAGGCTTGGCATTCGCAATTGGTTTCCACGTTCGAGCGTCAATTTCAATAACTGAGGAGGCAATATGAGCGAGAGTGGCAACGACATTTCACGGCGCGATTTCATAAAACTGAGCGGCGTAGCTGCGGCCGCCGCCACGCTGGGCGCCGGCGCGGCGATGCCCGCCACCGCGCAGGCTGCGATGGTCAACCTGGGCGGCAAGGCGAACCTGCCGAAGGCGAAGGGCCCCCGGCTCGTGGTGGTGGGGGGCGGCACGTCCGGCCTGACGATCGCCAAGTACGCGAAGAAGGCGAACCCGAAGCTCGACGTGGTGCTCGTCGAGAAGCGCGACATGTATTCGTCGTGCTTCGCCAGCAACATGCTCTACTCCGGCCTCATCAGCCTCGAATTCCTGGCCGATCACAGCTTCCTCGACGCCGCCGTCAACAACAAGTACACCTTCTTCAACGCCGCGGCCACCGGCCTCGACCGTGCCGGCCGCAAGCTCATGACGAGCGAGGGCGAGATCGACTACGACTACCTGGTCCTGGCCCCCGGCGTCACCTACGACTATTCGCGCGTCGGCGTCAAGGATCCCGAAGCCGAGGCGATCCTGCGCCAGATGTACCCGGGCGGCTTCATCAGCCCGACCGAGCACATCACCATCCGCGACAAGGTCCGCAACTTCGAAGGCGGCACCTTCCTGCTCACCGTGCCCAGCGGCAACTACCGCTGCCTGCCCGGGCCGTTCGAGCGCGCCTGCATGATTGCCGCCGCGTTCAAGAAGAACAAGGTCAAGGGCAAGATCGTGCTGGTCGATCCTAATGCCGCGCCGCTCGTCAAGGCGAAGGGCTTCCTGTCGGCCTTCGACGAACTCTACAAGGGCTTCATCGAATACAAGCCGAACACCAAGATCGAGAGCATCGACGTCGCCGGCCGCACGCTGAAGACCGAATTCGACACCATCAAGTTCGACGACGGCGCGATCTACCCCGGCGTGCGGGGCGCCCACATCCTCGAGGCCTTCGGCCTGATGGATCCGAAGAGCCCGCAGAAGGAAGCGCTCATCGACGACCACAAGTACAACTTCATCGGCGACGATCGCGTCTATGTCACCGGCGACTCGCGCCCGATGGGCTTCTCGAAGAGCGCCAACACGGCGAACACCGAGGGCAAGTACGTCGCCAAGCTGATCGCCGCGCGTTCCCAGGGCAAGGAAATCGACTGGGTCAGCCCGGAGACCATCTGCTACTCGATGTGCAACTCCGAACCGGCCGAGGCCATCTCCGTCTCCGCCCGCTACGTCTACGACCCCGCCAAGAAGGCGTTCGGCTTCTCGCCGGACACCTCGATGGACGAGAACCGCGACGTCGCCAAGGGCAACCGCCTGATGGAGTGGAACAAGGGCATGTACCGCGACCTGTTCGCGTAACGCGCCGTATCGAGACCGCGAGGGCCACGGCCCTCGCGGCCTGATTTTCCGGAGGAGCGATGGACAGAAGGAGTTTCATCAAGGTTTGCGGCGGCACGGCCGCGCTGGCCGGCCTGCAGACGACGTACCTGGAAACGGTGCGCGCAGCGGAGACGAAGAGCTTCGCCCGCGTCAAGCTCGTCGATGCCGAAGGCAATGCGCTGAAGGCGGGCAAACTCGCCAGCGGCGAAGCCTACATCTTCCACTATCCGTACAAGTCGACGCCCTGCTTCCTCATCAGCCTCGGCGCCAAGGCGCCCGGCCAGAAGATGCAGGCCGACGACGGCGAATACGAGTGGAAAGGCGGGGTCGGCCCCAGCGGCGCGCTGGTGTCCTACAGCGCGATCTGCGCCCACCAGTTGTCGTATCCCACCAAGGAGCATTCGCCGATCAGCTACACCGGCGGCACGGTCAGCAAGCTGGCGGGCAGCGCCGGCAAGATCGTCTGCTGCGAGCACGACCGCGTGTACGACCCGGCACAGGGCGGCAAGATGGTGGTGACCACCAAGGAAGCCACGCAGCCGCTCGCCGCGATCGTCATCGAGCACGACGCCGCGACCGACGAAATCTACGCCACCGGCGTCGCCGGCGGCCTGCTCTACGACGAGTTCTTCCGCTCCTACAAGCGCGCGCTGATGGCCGAGTACGGACCCGGCGGGGCGAAAGAGGAAGTCAAGGACACGGCACCCACGCTGCTGATGTCGAAGTACACGGGCGGCACCGACCGCTGCTGACGTTCCGGCGGGGCCTTGCGTCCCGCCGCCCTTTCCTAGCTGTGCCCGGTGCTGCCGAAGCCGCCTTCGCCGCGGTGGCTTTCCTCGAAGCTGTCGACGACGTTGAACGCGACCTGCACCACCGGCACCACGACGAGCTGCGCCAGGCGGTCGAGCGGATTCAGCGTGAACGTCTCCTTGCCGCGGTTCCACGTCGAGATGAAGATCTCGCCCTGGTAGTCGGAATCGATCAGCCCCACCAGATTGCCGAGCACGATGCCCTGCTTGTGGCCGAGTCCCGAGCGCGGCAGGATCATCGCCGCCAGTCCCGGGTCGGCGAGATGGATGGCGAGGCCGGTCGGCACCAGCACCGTCTCGCCGGCGTGGATCTTCATCGGCGCCTCGATGCAGGCGCGCAGGTCGAGGCCGGCGGCGCCCGGCGTGGCGTAATGCGGCGGGTTGTCCCGCAGGCGCGGATCGAGAATCTTGACGTCTATACGGTGCATGGATCGATCATGTCGGCGATATGGGAAACGATGTCGCGGGCGACGTTGAGCTTGTCGCCCAGCGGCAGCGGATGCTCTCCGGCGGCGTCGAACAGCGTAACGGCGTTGGTCTCGCCGCCGAGTCCGTCCTGGATCAGATTGCCGACCACGAGCCGCAGTTTCTTCTCCTCCAGCTTGCGCCTGGCATAGGCGGCGAGGTCGCGGCTCTCGGCGGCGAAGCCGACGCAGAACGGCGCGTCCGCGCGTGCCGCGACTTCCGCCAGGATGTCGCGGGTCGGTTCGAGCTGCAGCGTCAGCGGCGCCGCGGATTTCTTGATCTTGTGGGCAGCGGCGCCGGCCGGCCGATAATCGGCCACCGCCGCGACGCCGACGAAGATGTGCTGGCCGGGCAAGGCGTCCAGGACCGCGGCGCGCATCTCCTCGGCGCTCACCGCATCGACGCGCCTCACGCCGCGCGGCGCGGCGAGTTCAACCGGGCCGGCGACCAGCGTCACCGCCGCGCCGGCATCGCGGAAGGCGCGCGCCAGCGCGAAGCCCATGCGGCCGGAGCTCGGATTGGTGATGCCGCGCACCGGATCGATCGCCTCGAAGGTCGGCCCTGCGGTGAGCAGCACGCGCCGTCCCGCCAGGCGCTTGGGTTGCAGCGAGCCGACCAGCTCCTCGAAGATGTCGGCCGCCTCCAGCATGCGCCCGAGCCCTTCTTCGCCGCAGGCCTGCTCGCCGCTCGCCGGGCCGAGGATGGCGATGCCGTCGCTGCGCAGCTGCGCGACGTTGCGCTGAGTCGCCGGCTTTTCCCACATCTGCCTATTCATCGCGGGCGCCACCAGCAGCGGGCAATCGCGGGCGAGGCAGAGGGTCGACAGCAGATCGTCGGCGAAACCGTGCGCCAGCTTGGCGATGAAGTCGGCCGTGGCCGGCGCGATCACGCAGGCGGCCGCGCCGCGCGTCAGATCGATATGGGCCATGCCGTTGTCCGGCCGGGCATCCCAGAGATCCGTCCACACCGGCCGCCCCGACAAGGCCTGGAAGGTCGGCGCGCCGACGAAACGGCCGCCCGACTGCGTCAGGGCGACATCGACGAGCGCGCCCGCCTTGACCAGCAGACGCACCAGTTCCGCGGCCTTGTAGGCCGCCACGCCGCCGGTGACGCCGACGACGACGCGCTTTCCGGAAAGTTCAGCCATGACGTTAGAATAATGCGAGGTTCAAATAACTCGAGGAATTCTAACCCGCAATGGCAATCACCGACTGGCCCGCCGCCGAACGTCCGCGCGAGCGTCTGCTGGCGCACGGCGGCGCCGTCCTTTCCGACGCCGAACTGCTGGCGATATTCCTGCGTGTCGGCATCCGCGGCAAGAGCGCCGTCGACCTCGCGCGCGAGCTGCTCGACCGCTTCGGCGGCAGCGTGGCGCGCCTGTCGCATGCCGACGCCGCGGCGCTCGCGGCCCTGCCGGGCATCGGGCCGGCCAAGGCGTCCCAACTCGTCGCCGTATTGGAACTCGCGCGCCGCGCGCTGGCCGAGGAGGTCCGCGCCGGCGATCTGCTTTCTTCCCCCGGCGCCGTGCGCGACTGGCTGCGCTTGCGCCTCGCCGCCCTGCCCCACGAGGTCTTCTGCGCCATGTGGCTGGACAGCCAGAATCGGCTGATCGCCTTCGAGGAACTGTTTCGCGGCACGCTGACGCGCACCAGCGTCTATCCGCGCGAAGTGGTGAAGCGGGCGTTAGCCTGCAACGCCTCGGCCGCGGTCTTCGCCCACAACCATCCTTCCGGCGTGGCGGAGCCGTCGGGCGCCGACGAGCTGCTGACCCGCTCGCTCAAGCAGGCGCTCTCGCTCGTCGACATCAAGCTGCTCGACCATTTCATCGTCGCCGGCCATGCCGCCCCGGTTTCCTTCGCCGAGCGCGGCCTGCTCTAGGGCCGCCGCGGCGGGCTGTCAAATGTCTTGAATTCCCGGGAAGTTTTCGGGTAGAATCCGCGGCTTTCCATTGCGGCCTGCGTCCAATCCGGCGTCGGCCACCCTGAATCCAAGTCGGAATTAACGGAGTTACACCATGTCCCGCGTCTGCCAAGTGACGGGCAAGGCCCCGATGGT
>DAIDAU010000376.1 GCA_027310465.1 Rhodocyclaceae bacterium | reverse complement strand
GGCCTGCTCGAAGGCGACGGCGGCGGCGAGCACGGTCTGTTCCTCCGCGGTGCGCGGCAAGCGGCCGGGCGGCAGCGTCACCATGCCCCAGGAATTGCTGCGCCCCCAGGTGTGGACGAAGGTCGACAGCGGCATGACCTCGCGCTGCGTCGTGCCGGGGCGCAGCACGATGTCGCCCCTCTCGAGGTCGTAGCCGACGACGACCGCGTAGTGCCACTTCGGGTACCACTGCAGGGCGAGATTCTCCAGCACCAGCACCGGATTGCCGGCCGCGACCTCGCCCAGCAGGGCGTCGAGCCGCGGCGGGATCGTCACCGCGAAGGCGCCGTTGCGCCGGCCGGCAGCCAGCATCTCGGGCTGCAGGCTGCCTTCGCGCGCCGGCACATATACCTGCGGCACGAGGCTTTCGGGCGTCGCCGCGATGCCCGACGCCGCGAGCGTCGTCGCCAGCGCCGCGGGGCCGCACTGGTAGCGTTCCTGCGGAAAGAAGGGCGTGGCGGCGAGCTCGACGCGCTCCGGCAGATCGGGACGCGCCGCGCGCAGCGACGGCGCGACCTGCGTCGCGCAGCCGCCGAGCAGAGCGGACGCTGCCGCCAGCCCGGCCAGCCATGCGCATTTCATGCGTCAGCGTCTGACCGAGCGCGTGAACGGAAAGACTTTGGTGAGGCCGAGGATGTCGGTCACCAGCAGCACCAGGAAGATGAACACCAGCGTGCCGAGGATACCGTCGCCGCCGGCCGGCAGGCTGTCGATCTTGTTGGCCAGCGCCGCGGCCTCGTCGTCGGTCAGCGCCGCGACGCGCGCCTTGGCGTCTTCCGGCGCAATGCCCAGTTCCTGCAGCTTGGCCTGCACGCCTGGCCGTTCGAGCACGGCCGCGATATGGGCGCGGTTTTCCTGCCCGCCGGCGAGGGCGGCCACCTGTCCGGCGCCGATCAGCGCCGCTTGCGCCGGCTGCATGATGCCGAGGCAGGCGAGTGAAAAGACCAGGGCATAGACGAGCAGGTTCTTCGTGGCGCGCATCGAGCTTCTCCTTCTTTCGCCGGGCGGGGGATTGCCGGCACGGGGCGATTTGACCGTAACCCCGCATGCCCCTTCAATACCGAATTTCCGCTGTCTTCGGCCCGGCGCTGCAGATTGCCGGTAATGCGCTTACCGGCTTGCACGTATTCCGCGCCGCGCGGCATCTGCCGATAATCGACGCATGCGCAACGCACCCGCCGAACTGCCCTGCAAAACCGTCGAAGCCGCAGCGGAGCTGATGCAGCTGGCGATCGAGGACTCGGAGACCGTGGAGCGGCTGATGGCCGACCTGGCGGCGGGCATGGCGCGCGAAAGCGTCGCGGTGGAGGAATCCCTGGCGACGGCGCGGACGCCCGCCGAGGCGGCCGGCGTCCGCGCGCAGTATGTGCGGCGCATCGCCGCGCTGATGGTCGACGGCGCCAACCGCCTCGCCGATATCGGCGGCGCCACGCGCACGCGCTTCTCGCGGCTGCTGACCGAACGGATCGCCTCGGGCAGCCACGAGCAGCTCGACGCCTACCAGGCGTTCTTCAAGGTCCTGCCGGGCCAGAGTTCCGACGCGGCAGAACTGATGCAGCACGCATGGAGCCGCAGCGACCGCGCGCTCGACGAGGCGCTGCGCCTCGCTATGCCGCGAGCCTCTGCGATTGGCGCGCCTCCCGCACCGCCTCCGTCAGCACTTTCGCCTTCAGCCGCTTCAAGTCCGTGACGAGATCGGTCATGCCGCTCGCCAGTTCCGACAGCGAAGCGCACATCAATTCGGAAATGGCGACCACGGCCCTCTCGGGCGTTGCCGCCTGTTCGCGCTGCTGATCGATCTTCGACTGCAGCGCCTCCAGCCGTACCCGGTGCTTGCCGCTGCCATCGAGGAAAGCCGCGATGGTCTCGCGCCGCCGCTGTTCGAAGAGCGCCGGGTCCGTCTTCGCCAGGAACGCCCATTCGTTGAAATAGAACTCGAGATCCATTTGACGCCCCTTGCGCTCGTGGCGGCTGCCGCCGTAAATCCCCCGTTTGCGCGCCGACGGCAAGAGAGGGCTCCCATTCGCTGCGAAGGTTGGAGTGCGCCGCGGGCCGGTAGGTTCCTGCCGCGGCGCGGGATCGGAAGGGTCGATCGGCGGGGGC
>DAIDAU010000361.1 GCA_027310465.1 Rhodocyclaceae bacterium | reverse complement strand
ACGGGTGCCGGCGCCTGCTGGGCCTTCTCGGCGGGCTTCGGCTTCGTGTCCGCCGCGGGCTGGATCAAGGGATTCCCTGCGGTAATGGATGGCGTCGGCTGCTCTTCCTCGGGCGGCGGCAGATGCTCCTTATAGACATACTCGCGCCCCGAGCCGGTGCCGATCGGCACGAGTCCGGCCGGCATTTCCATGTAGCTTTCGGGAATGCCCTTGAGCGCCTTTTCCATGAAGCCGATCCAGATCGGCAGGGCCACGCTGCCGCCGGTTTCGCCGTTGCCCAGGCGCTTGGGCTGGTCGAAGCCGATCCAGGCGATGCCGACGATGGTCGGCTGGTAGCCGCAGAACCAGGCATCGACGTAGTCGTTGGTGGGGCCGGTCTTGCCTGCGAGGTCGTAGCGCTTGAGCGCCTGGTCGGCGCGCGCGCCGGTGCCGCGCCGCGCGACGTCGTGCATCATGCTGTCCATCAGCCAGGCGTTGCGCGCGTCGATGACGCGCAATGATTCGTCGCCGGCCACGGCCGGTTCGGTCTCGGCGAGCACGTGCCCGCTGCCGTCTACGATCTGCTTGACGATGTAGGGCTCGATCTTGTAGCCGCCGTTGGCGAACACGGAGTAGGCCGCGAGGTGCTGCCACGGGGTCACCGAGCCGGCGCCGAGGGCCATCGTCAGGTAGGGCGGATGCTTGTCGGCGTCGTAGCCGAAGCGCGTGGCGTAGTCCTGCGCGTACTGCGTGCCGATGGAACGCAGGATGCGGATCGACACCATGTTCTTCGACTTCGCCAGCGCGGTGCGCATGCTCATCGGGCCTTCGTACTTGCCGTCGTAGTTGTGCGGTTCCCACGCCAGGCTGCCGGTCTCGGCGGCCGAGATGGTGATCGGCTCGTCCTCGATGATCGAGGCGGGCGAGTAGCCCTTCTCCAGCGCCGCCGAGTAGATGAAGGGCTTGAAGCTGGAGCCCGGCTGGCGCCACGCTTGCGTCACGTGATTGAACTTGTTGCGGCTGAAGTCGAAGCCGCCGACCAGCGCGCGGATGCCGCCGTCGATCGGGCTGGCGGCGACGAAGGCCGCCTCGACTTCCGGCAGCTGCGCGATCTGCCATTCCTTCTCGCCCTTCTGCACGCGGATCACGGCGCCGCGCCGCAGCCGCTTGTTGGCCGGCGCCTTGTCGTCGAGCATGCGCGCGGCGAACTTGAGGCCGTCGCCGTAAAGCGTGACGGTCTCGCCGCCGCGCAGGTAGGCGCGGACCTGCCTGGGATCGGCCGAGAGGACGATCGCCGCCTTGAGGTCGTCCGAGTCGTCGAATTCCTGGATCTGGTCTTCGAGGTCCTCGTCGTCGTTGTCCTTGATGTCCGTCATGTCGACGTAGGCCTCGGCGCCGCGGTAGCCGTGGCGGCGGTCGTAGTCCATCACGCCTTTCCTCAGGCTGGCGTAGGCGGCTTCCTGGTCGCCGCTGTTGATCGTCGTATAGACGCGCAGCCCGCTGGTGTAGGCGTCGTCCGGGAACTTCTCGATGGCGATCTGGCGCGCCATTTCGGCGATGTAATCGGCGTGCACGCCGAAGTCGTTGGCGTCGTGCTTGACGTACAACTGCTCCTTCCGCGCGGCGGCGTACTGCTTGTCGTCGATGAAGCCGAGGTCGCGCATGCGGCCCAGTACGTACATCTGGCGCTGGCGCGCGCGCTTGGGGTTGGCGACGGGATTGAAGGCGGAGGGCGCCTTGGGCAGGCCGGCGAGCATGGCGGCCTCCGCGACCGAAATGTTCTTGAGCGGCTTGCCGAAGTAGATCTGCGCGGCGGCCGAGAAGCCGTAGGCGCGCTGGCCCAGGTAGATCTGGTTGAGGTAGATCTGGAAGATCTCGTCCTTGGTGAGCTTGTGCTCGATCTTGAAGGCCAGCAGCGCCTCGTAGATCTTGCGGGTGAACGTCTTCTCGGAGGACAGGAAGAAATTGCGCGCCACCTGCATGGTGAGGGTCGAGGCGCCCTGCCGCTTGCCACCACCGACGAAATTGGAATAGGCTGCGCGCAGTACGCCCAGCGTGTCGATGCCCGGATGCTGATAGAAGCGCTCGTCTTCGGCCGCGAGGATCGCGTGCTTCATCACGTCCGGCACCTCCTTGATGCGGACGAAATCGCGGCGCTCCTCGCCGAATTCGCCGATCAGGCGATTGTCGGCCGTGTAGATGCGCAGGGGGATCTTCGGGCGGTAGTCGGTGAGCACCTCGACCGACGGCAACTGGGGGTAAGCAAGGATGAAGACGATGCCGGCCAGCGCGAACGCCATGAGAGCCATCCCGACCACGAGCATGATCGGGACGAAAAACCAACGCAATTGGGTGGGCACGGGAAATCCGGAACCGAAATTGGGCGGCCATTATATCGGCCGGCTCCCCATGATGGCCTGTCGTCGGCAAACGACGATTGTCCCTGTTGGATTCAATAATTACGCTTTACAGCCGATATAGTTGCTGCTAGCATCTAAAGTAAATTATCCGTAGTGTGCCTAACATTAGGTTATAAAAGGAAAATTACTTGCAGATTGACTTGTCGATCTTCAATCCAAAAGCGCGCCCGCTGATCGGCGTCGACATCAGTTCCTTCGCCGTGAAGATGGTGGAGCTGGCCGACAACGGCGGTGGCCACTATCGGATCGAGCACTACGCAATCGAGCCCTTGCCGAAGGACGCGGTGGTGGACGGCAATATCGCCAACCTCGAGGCGACGAGCGAGGCGCTCGAGCGTTGCTGGAACCGCATGAACACTTCCACCAAGTACGTGGCCATGGCGCTGCCGACGGCCGCCGTGATCACCAAGAAGATCATCCTGCCGGCCAACCTGAGCGAGCAGGAAATGGAAGTCCAGGTCGAGACCGAGGCCAATCAGTACATCCCGTTTGCGCTCGAGGAAGTGAATCTCGACTTCCAGGTCATCGGCCCCGCGCCGTCGGGACCCGAGGAAGTCGATGTCCTCATCGCCGCTTCCCGCAAGGAGAAGGTCGATGACCGCGTGGCGGCCGCGGAAGCCGCCAGCCTCAAGCCGCTGGTGATGGACGTCGAAGCCTATGCCGCGCAGGCGGCATTCGAGCTGGTCGAGAAGCAGTTGCCCGCCGGCGGCAAGGACCAGATCATCGGGATCGTCGACGTCGGTTCGAACGTCATGAACGTGACGATCATGAAGAACGACCAGTCGGTCTATACGCGCGAGCAGGCCTTCGGCGGATCGCAGCTGACCAGCGAAATCATGCGCGCCTACGGCATGAACTTCGAGGAAGCCGAAACCGCCAAGCGGACGCAGAGCCTGCCGGAGAACTACGAAGCCGAAATCCTGCGCCCCTTCCTCGAGAACCTCAGCCTGGAAGTGACGCGCGCCATGCAGTTCTTCTTCACCTCGACGCCGTTCAACAAGATCGACCAGATCATCCTGACGGGCGGGTGCGCGATCCTGCCGGGAGTCGTCGACGTCGTCGC
The DNA here is from genome assembly GCA_027310465.1 of Rhodocyclaceae bacterium. Taxonomy (GTDB): domain Bacteria; phylum Pseudomonadota; class Gammaproteobacteria; order Burkholderiales; family Rhodocyclaceae; genus Nitricoxidireducens. The sequence continues at coordinate 164 of DAIDAU010000361.1, read as the reverse complement.
CGATCGCACCCAGGTTCCGACTGTCGTCGCCAATCCGTTTGCCGCGATGGTGCCCTCCTCGAAGATCAAGGCCAAGCAGCTCGCCGCCGACGCGCCTTCGCTGATGGTGGCCTGCGGCCTGGCCCTGCGGAGATTCGACCAGTGATCCGCGTCAATCTACTTCC
>DAIDAU010000321.1 GCA_027310465.1 Rhodocyclaceae bacterium | reverse complement strand
GGCGCGCAGCACGCCGAGCATGCGCGAGGGCCGCCTTTCCATCAGGCCGCGCGCCAGTTCCTGCCAGACGCGCTCGGCCACCAGGTGGTCGACCTCGCCGCTGTCGACCATCTGCCGCATCAGCCCGAGCGTCTCCGGCGCCAGCGCGAAATCGCATAAGCGCGCGGCGAAGCGCGCCACGCGCAGGATGCGCACGGGATCTTCGGCGAAGGCCGGCGAGACGTGGCGCAGCACCTTGGCCTGCAGGTCGGCGCGGCCGCCGTGGGGATCGATGAACGCGCCGTCCTCCGCCTTGGCGATGGCGTTGATCGTGAGGTCGCGGCGCGCCAGGTCCTGCTCGAGCGTGACGTCGGCAGCGGCGTGGAAGACGAAGCCCTTGTAGCCGGGCGCGGTCTTGCGCTCGGTGCGCGCCAGCGCGTACTCCTCGCCGGTGCGTGGGTGGATGAAGACCGGGAAATCCTTGCCGACGGGCTTGAAGCCCTGCGCCACCATGTCTTCCGGCGCCGCGCCGACGACCACCCAGTCGCGGTCCTGCACCGGCAGCCCGAGCAACTCGTCGCGCACGGCGCCGCCGACGGAATAGACCTTCACGCGGGCGGCGCCAGATAGGTCGGCGCCACGGCCTCGAGCGGCGTGGCCGTCAGGCCGAAAGGCAGCGTGCAACCATCTTCGCAGATGTTCGGGACTTGCATGGAACGCAGATTATCGCGCGTCAGCGGCGCGCCCGGAATGAATTCCATCGCCATCGCCTGCAGCCGGGCGACCGCGTCGGGCAGGCCGATCACCAGGCGCGGATGGCCGGAAACGCGGCCGGCATAGGCGACGAGCTGGCGCAGCGTGTAGCGGTGCGGACCGCACAGCTCGTAGCTGCGGCCCCAGCTCTCCTGCCGCGCGAGGCTCGCCGTGAAGGCGGCCGCCACGTCCTCCACCCATACCGGCTGGAAGCGCGCCCGCGGGCAGGCGAGCGGCACGATCGGGAAGAGCTTCTGCAGGCGTGCGAACAGCGCCAGGAAGGAATCGCCGCGGCCGAACACCACCGAGGGCCGGAACACCGTCACGGCGATCGGCGGCGGCACGGCGAAGGCGGCCGCCTCGCCCGCCGCCTTCGAGCGCAGGTAGCCCGAGGGCGCCCGCGCGTCGGCGCCGAGCGCCGACATGTGCAGCAGGCGCCTGACGCCGGCCCGCTGCGCCGCGCGCACGATCTTCTTCGGCAGTTCGACATGTGCCCATGCGAAGCCGCGGCCATAGGGACTGCCTTCGCCGCCCTTGAGGATGCCGACGAGGTTGATGACGGCGTCCTTGCCGTCCATCAGCAGCTCGAGCCGGTGCTCGTCGTGGACGTCGGCTTCCTCGACCGTCGCCGTCGGCAGCATCAGCAGATGCCTGGCGCGCTCGTAGCGGCGCGTCGGCACATGGACGTCGTGGCCGTCCTTGTAGAGCCTTTCCGCGAGACAGGTTCCGATAAACCCCGAGCCGCCGAGAAGCAGGATGTTCATGATCGTTCCAGCACTCCTGCCGCCAGCGTCCGGATCAAGGCAGATCGTCGGCGCCCGCGTCGCCGCTGCCCTTCGGCCGGATGATGCCGAGGCGGGCCTTCAGCGACTGCGGCTTGTCGCTGAACAGGGCGGCGTAATAGACCGAGTTGCTCATCACCTTCTTCACGTAGTCGCGCGTTTCCTTGAAGGGGATGGTCTCGGTGTAGATCGCGCCTTCCAGCGGGCGGTCGGCGCGCCACTTGCGCGCGCGTCCCGGGCCGGCGTTGTAGGCCGCGGAAGCGAGCACCGGGTGGTCGTCGAGGCTGTCCAGCACCATCTTCAGGTAGTGCGTGCCGAGCGTCACGTTGGTGTCCATGTCGGACACGCGGTTGGGGTGATAGCCGGCGAGGCCGATCTTGTGCGCCACCCATTTCGCCGTGGCCGGCATCAGCTGCATCAGGCCCTTGGCGCCGACGCCCGAGCGGGCGGTGGTGACGAAGCGGCTTTCCTGGCGCATCAGGCCGTAGATCCAGCCGCTGTCGAGCGCGAGCTCGCGGGCCTTCGGATCGACGCATTCACGGAAGGGCGCGAGGTAGCGCAGACCGTAGTCGTGCTGCACCTGCGTGCGATCGGCGGTGCTGATGGCGCGGTCGTAGGCGTCCATGCGGCGTGCCAGTTCGGCGGCGGCGAGCAACTGGCGGTCGTCCATGTTGCGCACCGTCCAGTTCCATTCGCGCACGCCCTCGATGCGGATGTCGAAGCGCATCAGCGCCAGCGCGCGCCGCAGGCCGGGGTTGTCCGCGGCCTGCGCCAGCTCGTCGGCGGTCGGCGGCGCGGCCTTGTCCGGCACGGCGATGCTGCGGCCGAGCTCCTCGTCGGCGAGATTGCTGTAGAAGTTGGGGCGGCCGCCGATCTGCGCGTACAGCGCATTGGCGTCGTCGCGCCGGCCCTGCGCCGCCAGCGCGCGCGCCCGCCAGTAGACCCAGGTGGGATCGGCGGCGAGCAGCGGCGGCATCTGTTCGATGGTGCCGCGCACGGTTTCCCAGTCGCGCACGCGCAGCGCGGCGCGGACCTTCCAGGCCAGCTGCTCGTCGGACAGCTGCAGCGGCGAGGCCAGCGCGGCGCGCGCGTACCAGTCGAGCGCCTCGGGCAGGTGGCGCAGCGCCGCCTGCCAGCCGAGCTGGCCCCAGGCGTAGCTGCGCTCGGCCGGCGCGAAGCGGGCCTCGATGTCCTGCCATTGCGTGGCGGCCGCGCCGGGGTCGCTGCGCGCCATGCGCATCACGGCGAACAGCGCCAGCTCGCGGCCGAGCCGCGTGGCGTGGAAGTTGGACGGCTGCTTGGCGAGATAGCGCGCCGGCCGGTCGGCGACGCTCTCGATGGCCTTCGGCGACGGCGCCTGGCCGAGCGGCAGGTAGCGCGCGAAGACCTTGGCCTCGCGCAGCTTGTTGGCCTCGAACAGGCGGCGCATGCGCTGCCAGACATCGTCGCCGTCGAGGCGCCGGTCGGCGATCAGCCGCTCCATCAGCGGCATGCAGGACTCCGGCATGTCCACGAGGGTGAACCACAGCGGCCGCGCCTCGTCGAACGCGGTGACGTCCTTCTGCGCAGCAAGCCGCGCCTGCAGCGCGTAGCACGACAGTTCGGTATCGGGCTGCTCGAGTTTCGGGTATTCCTGCTGGAAAGAGTCCCAGGCGCCCTGCTTGCCGAGCCAGCGCAGCCAGTCGCCGCGCAGCTTCTCGGCGACGTAGGAGCCCGCTTCGCGCGCCAGGAAGTCGGGAATGCCGTCGGTCTGGCTGTCCTCGAGCTTGAGCCGCAGCTGCCAGTATTCGACCCACGGCCGCAGCTCGTAGTCCTTCAGCGCATCGAGGTTCTTCGCCAAGCGCACGCGCTCGCCGTTGCGGAAGGCTTCGCGCGCGGCGAGGAAATTGTCGTCGCCGGGGTTCGCGTAGGCGAGCAGCGGCGCAAAAAGCAGTATGTGGAACAGGCGTTTCATCAGGTATCTTTGCGGTACAGCTTCCATCAAGTTAGCACATGAGCGACGCTCTCCGGCCGGCGGAACAGCCCGCCAATAACGCGGCAAATCGCGACGACGACGACAGCGCCCTGCGCGCGCGTCTGCGGCGCGAGAAGATCGCCGCGCGCCAAGCGCTGCCGGCCGCCGAGCATGCGCGGCTGTCGACTCTGCTGGAACAGCACCTGGAGCGCGAGTTCGCGCGCTGCGCGCCGGGCGTCGTGGCCTTCTGCTGGCCGATACGCGGCGAGTTCGATGCACGCGCGCTGGCGCGCAGACTGCTGGAAAACGGGTGGCGGGCTTGCATGCCGGTGGTGGAGACGATCGCGGCGCCGATGTCCTTCCGGCCGTGGTCGCCGGCGTCGGTCATGGGCGTCGACCCTTACGGTATTCCGGTTCCGGCGGCGGGCACAGTGTCGCCGCCGCCGGATATCGTGCTGCTGCCGCTGGTGG
>DAIDAU010000315.1 GCA_027310465.1 Rhodocyclaceae bacterium | reverse complement strand
CCTCCACCCGGTCGCCGAGCGCTTCGACCAGTTCCGCCAGCGCCTGCCTTGTTTCCCCGTCAACGCGGTCCCACAGCGGCGTCTTGATGAGCGCGACCAGCGGCGTGATCGGCGGCTCTTCCGCCGCAATGTCGCCGAACGGGATGCGCGCGCGCGGCCGCGTATCGGGATCGCGCTCGTCGTAGCCGACGATCTGCTCGCAGATGAGCGCCACGTCCCCGATCGTGCGCGCGAACACGCCGAGCTGGTCGAGCGTGCGCGACAGGTCGAGCATGCCGTGGCGCGGAATCAGGCCATGCGTCGGCTTGAAGCCGTAAACGCCGCAGAAGGCCGCCGGACGGATGACCGAGCCGTTGGTCTGGCTGCCGAGCGCAAGCGGCACCATGCCGGCGGCGACCGCCGCGGCCGAGCCGCTCGAGGAGCCGCCGGGCGTGTGCTCCGGGTTGTGCGGGTTGCGCGTTTTGCCCGGATGAAAGTAGGCGCATTCCGTCGTCACCGTCTTGCCCAGGATCACGGCGCCGGCCGCGCGCAGGCTCGCGACGACCGTCGCGTCCCGGCGTGGCGTGCGGCCCTTGTGCAGCGCCGTGCCGTTCTCGGTCGGCATGTCGGACGTGTCAATGATGTCCTTGACGCCGACGGGAATTCCCAGCAGCGCACCGAACGGCTGGCCGGAAAGCCGCAGCTCGTCGGCCGCACGCGCCTGGGCGAGCGCATGCTTTTCGTCGAGGAAGGCCCACGCCTGGACGCGGGGCTCGATCTCGCGGCAGCGCTCAAGGCACGCTGCGACGAGTTCCTCGGACGATACGGCGCCCTCGCGAATCAGGCGCGCCGCGTCGGCCGCCGACAGGGCGCTCAGTTGCGCAGGGTCCATGGCGTCCCGGGAGTTTGCCGGACAGGTCTCATGTCAAATCTTCGGGCGGTCTTGCTTCAGCAGCCGCTCATCTTCCGTACAACACGCTCGGCAGCCAGAGCCCGATGCCCGGCAACTGGTAGAGCAGCACGAGAGCGAGAATCTGGATTCCCATGTACGGCAGCATCCCGGCGAAGATCTGGTTGAGTGTCACGTGCGGCGGTGCCACGCCCTTCAGGTAGAACGCCGACATCGCCACCGGCGGCGAGAGGAAGGCGGTCTGGAGGTTCAATGCCACCAGCAGTCCGAAGAACAACGGGTCAATGCCGAACTTGGGGAGCAGCGGGATGAAGATCGGCATGAAGATGACGATGATCTCGGTCCACTCGAGCGGCCAGCCGAGAATGAAGATGATGAACTGCGCGAGGATCATGAACTGCACCGGCGTCAGGTTGAGCGACAGCACCCATTTCTCGACCACTTCCTGGCCGCCGAGCAGCGCGAACGCCGCCGAGAAGATCGCGGAGCCGACGAACAGCCACGTCACCATGGCGGTCGTCTTGGCAGTGAGAAAGGCGGACTCCTTGATGATCCCGCCGACCTCCCGCGCCGCGCGCCAGAGCGTCACACCGACGTTCGCGCCGCGCGACGGCGTGCGCAAGTTGCCAATGAAGCGATACGCCGCCGCAAGGATCAAGCCGCCGAACGCACCGACCGCCGCCGCCTCGGTGGGCGTCGCCAGGCCGAACACGATCGAGCCGAGCACCGCCAGGATCAGCAGCGCGAGCGGAAAGAACGAGCTGAGCAGCATCTTGAATATCTCGTGCCGCTCCCAGTTCCAGAGCCAGTAAAGGAGCGCGAGCAGGACGACGCCGATGCCGAGCATGATCCAGAGCCAGTCCGGGACCGCAAGCCGCGTCGGCGCCGCGCCGGCGGCTTCCGCGCCCGCCGGCGCCGCGGCCGCGGCGGCCTGCGCCAGAGCGGCTTCCGCGGGGCCGGGCCTGGCGTCCCCGGCGCTCGCTGGTACGCCAGGCTCCTTCGATCCCGATTCCGCTTGCTCTTCTTCCGCGCCCGGCGCGGTGGCGAGACCGATGGACTCCCCTTGCGCCTCGACGGCTCCCGCGCCCCCTGCCTCGACGAGCCCCGCGACGCTCGCCTCCACGACCGGCGCCGTCGCGGCCCGGTAAGTGACCAGCAGGATGGCCGCGATCGCCAGCGCTGGCAGCAGCGACACCAGCAACTGGCCGTACACGGTGCGCTTCGCCACCCCCCGGTCTGCCGCCGACAGCGCGCGCCACAGGCCGGCGAAAGCGTTGCCGCCGCGCTGCGCAAGCGCCTGCGCGAACGCGGGCAGCGCCACCCGCCGCTCGCTCTCCGGCAGCGGCGGCATCAGCGCCGGCTTCCACTTGGCGAGCACGATCAGGTATGCGACGTAGAGCCCCGCCAGCATGAGCCCGGGGAAAAACGCCCCGGCGTAGAGTTGTACCACCGACACGCCCGCGGTGGCGCCGTAAACGATGAGCAGAATCGAGGGCGGAATCATGATGCCGAGAGTGCCGCCCGCCGCGATCGCGCCGGCGGAGATACTGATGTTGTATCCCGCCTTGAGCATCGCCGGAAACGCGAGCAGCCCCATCAGCGTCACCACCGCGCCCACGATGCCGGTCGCGGTGGCGAAGATCGCGCAGGTGATC
>DAIDAU010000312.1 GCA_027310465.1 Rhodocyclaceae bacterium | reverse complement strand
GCGGCGAGTTGTGGAACCGCCGCAAGACCGGCGAGGTGTTCCCCGAGGAGATTTCGATCCAGGCGCTGCGCGCGCCGGACGGCCGCATCCTGCGCTACATCTCGATCTTCTCCGACATCACCGAGCGCAAGCGCAACGACGAGGAATTGCGCCGCCATCGCGAGCACCTCGAGGACCTGGTGCGCCAGCGCACCGAGGAAGTCACGATCGCGCGCGACCAGGCCGAGAGCGCCAACCGCTCGAAGTCGGCGTTCCTCGCCAACATGAGCCACGAGCTGCGCACGCCGCTCAACGCGGTGATCGGCTTCTCGCAGCTGATGGACAAGGACCCGGCGCTGTCGGCGGAGCAGCGGCGCAACCTCGAGATCATCAAGAGTTCGGGCAGCCACCTGCTGACGCTGATCAACGACGTGCTCGAACTCTCGAAGATCGAGTCGGGCAAGATGCGGCTCGAGGTCGACGAGGTGGATCCGACCGACCTGCTGCGCCAGGTCGTCGACATGATGCGGGTGCGGGCCGAGCAGCAGGGGCTGGAACTGCGGCTCGACGCGCGCGGCCTGCCGGCCACGGTCGGGCTCGACGCGGTGAAGCTCAGGCAGGTGCTGCTCAACCTGCTCTCCAACGCGGTCAAGTTCACGCTCGAAGGCGGCGTGACGCTGCGGGTGAGCGCGCAGCCCGCCGGCGACGGCAAGGTGCGCCTGGCGTTCGCCGTCGACGACACCGGCATCGGCATCGCGGAAGACGACATGGCGCGCATCTTCCGTCCCTTCGAGCAGGCGGGCGCGATGGCAAGGCACGGCGGCACCGGCCTCGGCCTTACCATCAGCCGCCAGTACGCGCAGATGATGGGCGGCGAGCTGACGGTCGAGTCGATCCTGGGGAAGGGGGCGTCCTTCCGCTTCTCGCTCGAGGTTCCGCTCGGCAGCGCCACGCCGCGGCCGGCGGCGCGCGGCCGCGTGGTGGGCCTGCGCGAGGCGCCGCGCAAGCGCATCCTGGTCGTCGACGACCAGGGCGAGACGCGCCTGCTGCTGCGGTCGCTGCTGGAGCCGCTGGGATTCGCGGTCGCCGAAGCCGAGGACGGCGCGCAGGTGGAGGCGGCGGTGGAGGCGTCGCGGCCCGATCTGATCCTGATGGACTGGCGCATGCCGCAGGTCGACGGCATCGAGGCGACGCGGCGGCTGCGCGCGCGCGGCGGCCCGGCGCAGCCGCGGATCGTCATGGTGACGGCGAACGCGCTCGACGACAGCCTCGAGCAGGCGCTGGCGGCAGGGGCCGACGACTTCCTGCGCAAGCCGTACGAGGAGAGCGAGCTCTACGCCCTGCTCGCGAGGCATTTGGACGCGCAGTTCGAATTCGAGAAGGCCGAGCCGGAGGCGCAGCCGGCGCCGGCCGCGATCACCGCAGGGGACCTCGCGGCGCTGCCCGCCGCCGAGCGCGAGCGGCTCGCCGCCGCGGTGCTTTCGCTCAATCACCAACGCATCGAGGAGGCGCTCGTCGATATCGAGCGGCATAATCCGGATCTCGCCGCCCGGCTGCGCGAGGTGTCGCAAGCGATGCACTATCGGCAGCTCTGGCAGGCGCTGGGCATGGCCGGATTGGAGTGATGATGGAAGAACGAGCGATGCCGCCGTCGAGCGGCGACGTGCTGATCGTCGAGGACACGCCGGCGTCCCTGCAGCTGCTGTCGGATTTGCTGACGCATGCCGGCTACGCCGCGCGCCGCGCCGGCGACGGCAAGCTGGCGCTGCTGTCGGCGCTGGCGGAGCCGCCGGAACTGATCCTGCTCGACGTGCGCATGCCCGACATGGACGGCTACGAGGTGTGCCAGCGGCTCAAGGCCGACCCGCGCACCCACGACGTGCCGGTGATCTTCCTGTCGGCGCTGCGCGACACCGAGGACAAGGTGCGCGCCTTCCAGATCGGGGCCGCCGACTACATCGCCAAGCCCTACCAGCCCGACGAGGTGCTGGCGCGCGTGCGCACGCACATCGAGCTCGGGCGCCTGCGCGCGCGGCTCGAGGACACGGTGCAGCAGCGCACCGCTCAGTACGTCGCCGCGGAGCGCAAGCTGCGCGAGTCGCAGGCGCAGCTGCAGCAGCTCGCCGCCTTTCTGCAGACGGCGCGCGAGGAGGAGCGCGCGCGCATCGCGCGCGAGCTGCACGACGAGCTGGGCCAGGCGCTGACGGTGCTGCGTATCGATCTCACGTGGCTCGACGACAAGTGCGCCGGCCTCGCTCCCGACGTCGCCGAGCGACTGGCGGAGACGCGCGGCCTGGTCGAGCGCACCGTCGACTCGCTGCGCCGCATTTCCGGCGACCTGCGCCCGCCCATGCTCGACGATCTTGGCTTGGCGGCCGCGCTCGAGCATCATGTCGGCCAGTTTTCCAAGCGCACCGGGATTCCCTGCGCGCTTTCCTTGAATCGGGAGGATTTCGAAGTGGATGGCGAACCGGCAACGACGATATTCCGCCTCGTCCAGGAGGCCTTGACCAACGCGGCGCGCCACGCCGCGGCGAAGAGCGTCGAAGTCAGCGTCGAGGAGAGCGACGATCGCATCCGCCTCATGGTGGTGGACGACGGCCGCGGATTTTCCGCGCCGGCCGGACAGAACCACTTCGGCCTGCTCGGCATGCGCGAGCGCGTCAAGGCGCTCGGCGGCTGGCTCGAGATCGACAGCGCGCCGGGCGCCGGCACGCGCATCGAAGCCTGGCTGCCGAAGCGGGCGGAGGCGGCGCGATGATCCGCATCCTGATCGTCGACGACCACGAGATCCTGCGCGCCGGGCTCAAGCACATCCTCGCCGATTCCCCGGACATCCAGATCGCCGGAGAGGCGGAGAACGGCGTCGAGGCGCTGGAGAAGGTGCGTGCCGGGAAATGGGATGCCGTGGTGCTCGACATGAGCATGCCGGGCAAGAGCGGCATCGAACTGATCAAGCAGATCAAGGGCGAGAAGCCGAAGCTGCCGATCCTCGTGCTGAGCATGCACAAGGAGGACATCTACGCGATGCGCACGCTGAAGGCCGGCGCGTCGGGCTACCTCTGCAAGGACAACGCGGCGCCGCAGCTGGCGCAGGCGATCCGCAAGGTGGCGGGCGGCGGGCTGTTCATCAGTCCGGCGGTGGCGGAGCTGGTCGCGGCCGGCATGCTGCGCCACGGCGGCGACGACGTGCCGCCGCACACGCGGCTGTCGGACCGCGAGTACCAGATCTTCCAGGCCCTCGTCGAAGGCAAGGGCTTGACGGAGCTTTCGCAGGAGCTTCACCTGAGCGTCAAGACGGTCAGCTCCTACAAGACGCGCATCCTCGACAAGATGGGCATGAGCAGCACCGCCGAACTCGTCCGCTACGCCGTGCGCCACGACCTGGTGTCGGGCGCCGACGACGCTGCCGGCTGAGCCCGCAGCAGCATAGCGTGTAGGAATTCTCCGCCACGGACGCCGCCGTTTCTGCCGGCGAGAATCCGTGTTGTCCGGTAGATATTTACCAGTTCGTTACCTATATTCCCCATGCGACGGAATGCCGCGGCTATTGCACAGGAATAGCCGCGGCATGTTCTGCCATTCCGGTCCATGGCCGTTTTCAAGGGAGCGACAAATATGGGGAAAAGTTCGATACGCGCCTTATCGTTGATGCTGGGGCTCGGCTTCGGCGCTGCGGCGGCGCACGCCGACACGCTGCAAGACGTGATGAAGGCGAGGGGGTTGAGCCAGCAGGACCTGCTGGCGGCGGCGAAGACGTACGTACCGACGGGCAAGCGGGACGAGTTCGTGGCGTTCGCGTCGGGCGGGCAGAGCGGCCAGGTGATC
>DAIDAU010000231.1 GCA_027310465.1 Rhodocyclaceae bacterium | reverse complement strand
ACCCGGTACTCGGGCGTGCCCGCGGTGCCCTCGTAGCGCCGGCCATGGTCGAGCACGAGAAACTCGTCGCCGTTGGGCATCGTTTCGCTATGCCCGGTGGCGGCCACCATGACGCCCAGCCGCCCATGCTGGATCGAGCTGATGAACACGTTCCTCACGCGGTTCTCCTGGCCGGCCACCTGCTCGACGAAGAAGACGCGGTCGGCGACTGCCGATTCGTTGAAGGCTCCGGGCGACACCTGCGTCGCATCCTCGCGCTCGTTCATGCGCTGCCGGTACTCGGCGCTCTTCGTCAGCGCCCACGGCGACAGAAAGATCGACAGCAAGGCGATCGCGAACACCAAGGGCAGCGAGAAGCGCAGCACCGGCCTGATCCAGGCGGTGAGCGACAGTCCCGAAGAGAACCAGACCGACATCTCCGAGTCGCGATAGGCGCGCGACAGCGTCAGCAGGATCGCCATGAAGGAGGTCAGCGACAGCACCACCGGCAGGTAGTTGAGGGCGGAGAAGCCGAGCAGCGCGGCGACGGACTCGGATGCGATCTTGCCGCCCGCCGCCTGTCCGAGCAGGCGGATGAGCTGGGTCGTCAGCAGAACGGCGAAGAGTGCGACAAAGACAGCGACCGCGGTCTGGGTAAATTCCCGCAGGGCCGCACGATGGAAGATCATCGATGTTTTGACTTTTGCCGAAAGGTTTGGGGATAATCGGGAACAACCAACTCCAGCCGCAAAACAGCGAGCTTTCCCCAATTCGATACGAAGGAGCAGCGCGTGGAATTTAGCATAAAAAGCGGAAGCCCGGAAAAGCAGCGCAGCGCCTGCGTCGTCGTCGGCGTGTTCGAATCGCGCAAGCTGTCGACGCCCGCGGAAGTCATCGACAATGGCGCCGACGGCTACCTTTCCGACCTGCTGCGCCGCGGCGACATGGAAGGCAAGGCAGGCGCGACGCTGCTGCTGCACAACGTTCCCGGCACCGAGGCCGACCGCGTCCTGCTGGTAGGACTGGGAAAGGAAAAAGAGTTCCGCGAAAAGGAATACCGCAGCGCGATCGCCACCGCGGTGAGGACGCTCAACGAGACCGGCGGCTTCGACGGCACGCTGTACCTGACGGAGCTGTCGGTCAAGAAGCGCGATATCGCCTGGCGCGTGAGGCAGGCGACGATGGTGGCGCTGGAAACGCTCTATCGCTTCGACCAGATGAAGTCGAAGAAGGAAGAGGTGCGGCGTCCCTTGCGCAAGCTGACCTTCTGCGTCGAGCGGCGCAACGAGCTCGAGCTGGCGGAGCGGGCGCTGGCGGAAGGCGAGGCGATCGCGGCCGGCATGACCTTCGCCAAGAACCTCGCCAACCTTCCGTCCAACGTCTGTACCCCGACATATCTGGCGGAGCAGGCGCAGGGGCTGGCCAAGGAACTCGGGCTCGCCGTCGAGGTGCTCGAGCGCGCCGACATGGAAAAGCTCGGCATGCACACGCTGCTGTCGGTCGCCAAGGGCTCGCACCAGCCGCCGAAGTTCATCGTCGTCAAGTACGCCGGCGGCAAGAAGGACGACAAGCCGATCGTCCTCGTCGGCAAGGGCATCACCTTCGACACCGGCGGCATCTCGCTGAAGCCGGCGGCCGAGATGGACGAGATGAAATACGACATGTCGGGCGCCGCCTCGGTGCTCGGCACCGCGAAGGCCGTCGCGCGGATGAAGCTGCCGCTCAACCTGATCGTCGTCGTGCCGACCACGGAGAACATGCCGGGCGGCGGCGCATCGAAGCCGGGCGACATCGTCACCTCGATGTCGGGGCAGACCGTCGAGATCCTCAACACGGACGCCGAAGGCCGCCTGATCCTGTGCGACGCGCTGACCTACGTCGAGCGCCTCGAACCGGCTTGCGTGATCGACGTCGCCACGCTGACCGGCGCATGCGTCATCGCGCTGGGCCACGTCGTCACCGGCCTGCTGGCCAACAACGACGGCCTGGCGCGCGAGCTGCTGGACGCCGGCCAGGAGGCTTACGACCGCGCCTGGCAGCTGCCGCTGTGGGAAGACTACCAAGAGGCGCTGCAGAGCAATTTCGCCGACATGGCGAACATCGGCGGGCGTCCGGCGGGCACCATCACCGCCGCCTGCTTCCTGTCGCGTTTCGCCAAGAAGTATGATTGGGCGCATCTCGACATCGCGGGCACCGCATGGAAATCCGGCAAGGAAAAAGGTGCGACGGGACGCCCCGTGCCGCAGCTGGCGCACTTCCTGATGGCCCGCGCGGCTGAGAAGGCGTGACCCGCATCCGCTTCTACTCGAATGCCGAAGACCGCCTCCAGGCGGCGGCCGCCTGGCTTGCCGCCTCCTGGCGCAAGCAGCCGGTGCTGGTGTTCGCGCCGGACGCCGCGGTCGCCGAGCGTCTCGACCGCATGCTGTGGACTCAGCCGGCGACCGGCTTCCTGCCGCACTGCCGCGCCGACTCGCCGCTCGCGAGCCGGACCCCGGTGCTCATCGCCGACAACCTCGACACGCTGGCGCAGGACCGCTGCCTGCTCAATCTCTCCAACGAAGTCCCCCCGGGCTTCTCGCGTTTCGAGGAAGTGATCGAAGTCGTCAGCATGGCCGACGGCGACCGCCTGCCGGCGCGCGAGCGCTATCGCTTCTACCGCGACCGCGGCTACGCGGTCGACAACCGCAACGCGGCGGACGGCTACTGACGTGGCCGAGGGCGACGACGACCTGATGCACAAGGCCGACGCGCTGATGCGCCGGCGCCGCATCTTCGTCGCCGGCGCGAACGATGCCGACGGCGCCCGCGAATTGGCGGCCGCCGAAGCGGCCGAAGAGGACGTGCCGCTGCTGACCGAGGTGGTCGGTGCCGAAGCCGTGCCCGAGCCTGGCCCCGCCGCAGACATCGCGGCGTTGCGCCTGGCGCTGGCAACGGAAATCGAATCGTGGCTCGACCGCGACCTGCCGTCGCACGTGCAGCGCGTGCTCGACGGCATCACCGACCAGCTGATCCTCCAGCTGTCGGAGAAGGCGCGCGGCGAACTGCTGCCGCGGCTGCAGGAGATCGTCGCCGCCGCCCAGGCAGGTGCCAAGCCCGAGCCGGCCGACGAGTGACGCGGGCCTCGCAGGTATAATTCGCGGCTTCGCGCCGCCGCCGCGGCGCCTCCCAATCGCGTCATCATGGAACTCGCAAAAAGCTTCGATCCCGCCGACATCGAACGGCGCCTCTATCCCGAGTGGGAAGCGCGCGGCTACTTCAAGGCCGGCCTCGACACCTCCAAGACGGACAACTTCTGCATCCTGCTGCCGCCGCCCAACGTCACCGGCACGCTGCACATGGGGCACGGCTTCAACCAGACGCTGATGGATGCGCTGACGCGCTACCACCGCATGCGCGGCGACAACACGCTGTGGCAGCCGGGCACCGACCACGCCGGCATCGCCACGCAGATCGTCGTCGAGCGCCAACTCGACGCGCAGGGCGTCTCGCGCCACGACCTCGGCCGCGAGAAGTTCCTCGAGAAGGTCTGGGAGTGGAAGGAATACTCGGGCAACACCATCACCAAGCAGATGCGCCGCCTCGGCACTTCGCCCGACTGGACGCGCGAGCGCTTCACGATGGACGCCGGCCTTTCCAAGATCGTCACCGAGACCTTCGTGCGGCTGTACCGGGAAGGCCTGATCTACCGCGGCAAGCGGCTGGTCAACTGGGACCCGAAGCTGCTGACCGCCGTGTCCGACCTCGAAGTGGTCAACGAGGAAGAAGACGGCTCGATGTGGGAGATCCGCTATCCGTTCGCCGACGGCGACGGCAGCCTCGTCGTCGCCACGACGCGGCCCGAGACCATGCTCGGCGACGTCGCCGTCGCCGTGAATCCCGAAGACGAGCGCTACCGGCACCTGGTCGGCAAGCAGGTCGAACTGCCGCTCACCGGCCGCGCCATCCCGATCATCGCCGACGCCTACGTCGACCGCGAGTTCGGCACCGGCTGCGTCAAGATCACGCCGGCGCACGACTTCAACGACTGGCAGGTCGGCCATCGCCACGGCCTGGTGCCGATCAACGTCTTCACGCTCGACGCCCGCATCAACGAGCACGGCCCCGAGAAGTACCGCGGCATGGACCGCTACGAAGCTAGAGCGGCGATCGTCGCCGATCTCGAAGCCGCCGGCCTGCTCGCGTCCGTCAAGCCGCACAAGCTGATGGTGCCGCGCGGCGACCGCACCAACGCCGTCATCGAGCCGATGCTCACCGACCAATGGTTCGTCGCCATGAGCAAGCCCGGCAACGACGGCAAGAGCATCGCCGCCAAGGCGCTCGAATGCGTGGCGAACGGCGAGATCGAGTTCGTGCCGGAAAACTGGGTCAACACCTACAACCAATGGCTCAACAACATCCAGGACTGGTGCATCTCGCGCCAGCTCTGGTGGGGCCACCAGATTCCGGCCTGGTATTCGGACGACGGCCGCATCTACGTCGCGCACGACGAGGCCGAAGCCTACGCGCAGGCGAAGCAGGACGGCTACAGCGGCGGCCTCGAACGCGACGACGACGTGCTCGACACCTGGTACTCGTCCGCGCTGTGGCCGTTCTCGACGCTCGACTGGACGCACGAATGGCCGGCCAAGTCGAATCCCGCGCTCGATCTCTACCTGCCTTCCACGGTGCTCGTCACCGGCTTCGACATCATCTTCTTCTGGGTCGCGCGCATGGTGATGATGACCAGGCACATCACCGGAAGAATTCCCTTCAAGCACGTCTACGTGCATGGCCTGATCCGCGACGCCGAAGGCCAGAAGATGAGCAAGTCGAAGGGCAACGTGCTCGACCCGATCGACCTCATCGACGGCATCGGCGTCGACGCGCTGGTGAAGAAGCGCACCACCGGCCTGATGAATCCCAAGCAGGCCGAGCAGATCGAGAAGCGCACGCGCAAGGAATACCCGCAAGGCATCCCCGCCTTCGGCACCGACGCGCTGCGCTTCACCTTCGCCTCGCTCGCCAGCCCCGGCCGCGACATCAAGTTCGACATGCAGCGCTGCGAGGGCTACCGCAACTTCTGCAACAAGCTGTGGAATGCCACGCGCTTCGTGCTGATGAACTGCGAAGGCAAGGACTGCGGGCTCGATAACCATGAGTCGAACGCCTGCCGTGGCGACTATCTAGACTTCTCGCCGGCCGACCGCTGGATCGTGAGCCTGCTGCAGCGCGTCGAGGACGAGGTCGCGAGGCACTACGAGGACTACCGCTTCGACCTGCTGGTGAAAGCGATCTACGAATTCGTCTGGGACGAGTACTGCGACTGGTACGTCGAACTCGCGAAAGTCCAGATCCAGAAAGGCAGCGAGGCCCAGCAGCGCGCCACGCGCCGCACACTGGTGCGCGTGCTCGAGACCACGCTGCGCCTCGCGCATCCGCTGATCCCCTTCATCACCGAGGAGCTCTGGCAGAGGGTCGCGCCGGTGGCCGGCCGCAGCGGCGAAAGCGTCATGCTGCAGGCCTATCCGAAGGCGGAACTGGCGCGCTGCGACGCGCACGCCGAGGCCTGGGTGGCGACGCTCAAGCAGATGGTCAACGCCTGCCGCAGCCTGCGCGGAGAGATGAACCTCTCGCCGGCGCAGAAGGTGCCGCTCGCCGCGGCGGGCGACAAGGCCGCAGTCGACGCCTACGCGCCCTATCTCGCCGCGCTGGCCAAGCTGACGGAAGTCGTCGCGACGGGTCCAGCGCTGCCGGATTCCGACGCGCCGGTGCAGATCGTCGGCGATTTCCAGCTGATGCTGAAGATCGAGATCGACGTGGCGGCCGAAAGGGAGCGCATCGCCAAGGAAGTCGCCCGCATCGAGGGCGAGATCGGCAAGGCCGAGAAGAAGCTGGCGACGCCGAGCTTCGTCGAGCGCGCGCCGGCTGCCGTGGTGAATCAGGAACGCGAGCGGCTGGCGGGCTTCATGGCGCTGCGCGACAAGCTCGCCGCGCAAGCCGCCCGCCTCGGCTGAGCTCCGGCCGATCCGCCGGAGCGGCGTTCCGCCGCGGCTTCAGCCGCGGCGGAACGAGAGCCGTCAAAATCAGATGAACAGGCAGACGTCGGACTTCTGCGCCACCGGAAGGAAGGTCGCGGCGCCGGCATAGTCCATGCCGTCGATGAAGTCGTCGTGGCTGAAGCCGAACAGCTCGACCGTCATCTGGCAGGCGACGAACTTCACGTCCGCTTCCTGGGACAAGCCGCGCAGTTCCTCGATCGAGGCGACGCCGTTGTTGGCGATGGTCTGCTGCATCAGTGTGGTCGCGACCGACTCGAAGCCGGGGATGCCGGCCTGGATGATGTTCGGGATGTTCCAGTTGATGCTCTTGAACCAGTCGGGGCCGAACGGCATCTTCATCGGCATGCCGGGGTTGCCGAGCGGGCTCACCTTGAGGTCGGAGACGTCCTTCTTGACCAGATTGAGGCCGTAGAAGGTGAAGAAGATCGTCACGTCCCAGCCCAGCGCCGCCGCGGTCGAGGCAAGGATGAAAGGCGGGTAGGCCCAGTCGAGCGTCCCCTTGGTGGCGATGATGGACATCGAAGGGGTCTTCGACTCCTGGATTTCCTTCAGCTTTTCTTCGATCTTGCCGGGAAGGATCTCGTCGAGCCGCTGGCGGATCATCTCGTCGATGGCGGCGATTTCGGGGGTGGCGCCCATGATGTTCTCCTCGTTGGGTCTGCTTTCGCTGGTGGTGCAAACGGGCCGGATTATCGATCACGCGGCAAAAGCCGCTCAGCGCATTCCTTTATGTCCGGATAACGCAGAATGATCGCATCCATGCCCTCAAGTGCAACGGGGAATGCCGCAGCATTCCCCGTACCGGTTTTCGGACGCGGCGCGCGGCCGCCTCCGGGCTGCTTACTTGCGCTTGACGAAGAACTCGAACTCCTTGTTGCCCTCGGTGGAGGACAGCAGTTCATTGCCGGTCTGCTTGGCGAAGGCGGCGAAGTCCTTCACGGAGCCCGGGTCCGTCGAAACGATGCGCAGCACCTGGCCGCTTTGCATCTCGGCGAGCGCCTTCTTGGCACGCAGGATAGGCAGGGGGCAGTTGAGGCCCTTGGCGTCCAGTTCTTTGTCGAAGTGCATTTATTTTCTCCTCACGATTGGGTCAAATGAAAGTTCTGGCGACTCTTAAGAACGGTTGCGGAAAGGGGTCACCGAGATCCACGCGTTGCCGCCCACCCAAAGTTCTTCTGGAACTTTAGTTGGCGATAATATTCTCACACGTAGCCTTTTCGCAATGGGCAAAAAAAGTTATCCGCCCATCAGGCAACGGACCGGTAATACAGGTTCTGCGGATGGTTGGCTTCGGCGAAGAAGAACCATCGCTCGGCAATCAGGCCGAGATACTGCACGACGAATGCCGCGGCGAGCAGGTTCTTCGCCGCGCCGGAGATCCCTGCCGTCAGCAGCAATGCCGGCAAGCCGAAGGCTCCGAGCAGGAACAGCCATTTGATCCATCGCAGCGTTCCGGCGCTGCGGCCATGGAAGAACTCGCGGGTGTTGAACGAGCCGCCCATGAAGCCTTGCGCCACCTGCACGATGCGCGGATGCTTGACGCCGATGGCGGACTGCGGCGTCGATTTCGGCTTCAGGCGCCGGTTGCGGATCAGCGCCGACGCGCGGCCGACCAGGCCGAGCAGCAGGATGATCAGGGCCCAGCCGGCGAAGAAGCGCGCGAGCTCCGGCGCGCGCCAGGCGGCGAATGCCGCGGCCAGGCTGAATCCCGAAGCGGTGCCGAGCAGCAGGTAGTTGATCACGGTCAGCGGCGTATGCCACTCGCGCAGGAAGCGCAGGCACGCGTAGATCATGCCGGTGCACAGGAACAGCAGGAACGCGAGCAGCGTGCCGAGCAGCCCCAGGACGAAGGTCGCGTCGATCGCCGTGCCGCCGGGCAGCGTCGCCAGCACCGGCCGCCAGTCGAACAGCTGCGCGGCGCCGTACAGCAGCACGGTTCCCATGAAGGCCGGCAGCACGATCACCTCGCGCGACAGCCAGGACGTGCGCCATTGCGTCGCCGAGCGCCAGGCGCGTTCCGGACGGCCGAGATGGAAGAACGAAGCGACGAGACCGCCGGCGAGGAAGAGCAGCGCGATCGCGCTGCCCGGCGCGTAGAAACCGGCGCCGTCCTGTTTCGGCAGCAGGTCGAAGAGGCCGTAGGCCTGCGTCGTGAACAGGGCGAGGAACAGGCCCTGCCCCGCGCCGATCAGCGTGGTGAGAAAGATGACGGAAAAAGCGGGATGCATGATGCCTCCGAAGGGCCGCCCCGAGGGGGCATGCGCCCCCCTGTGGGGGGCAGCGAGTTGGGTTTGCGAGCGTGGGGGGCCAATTGGTTTACCAGCTGGTGACGTCGTCGAGCGACGGTTCCGACATGCCCGGCTTGGGCAGCTGCTCGTCGATCTTGAGCGGGTTGTCGGCGCGCTCGAGCTCGTCCTCGTGGATGCGCAGCTTCGTCTTGCGCCGCGGCAGGTAGTGATTGGCCGGATTGGTGCCCTACTCCGGCATCAGCTGGTAGCCGCCCGCTTCGCGGATCGCCTGCGAGACCTCCGATTCGGGATCGTGAATGTCGCCGTACAGGCGCGCCGACGTCGGGCAGGCGCGCACGCAGGCGGGACGGCGCTCCTCCTCCGTCATCTTCGGGTCGTAGATGCGGTCGACGCACAGCGTGCACTTCTTCATGATCTTCTGCTGCTCGTCGAACTCGCGCACGCCGTAGGGGCAGGCCCACGAGCAGTACTTGCAGCCGATGCACTTGTCGTAATCGACGAGCACGATGCCGTCCTCCTTGCGCTTGTACGAGGCACCCGTCGGGCAGACCGGCACGCAGGGCGGATCCTCGCAATGCAGGCAGGACTTCGGGAAGTGGATCGTCTCCGTGTTCGGGAACTCGCCGACCTCATAGGTCTGCACGCGGTTGAAGAAGGTGCCGGTCGGGTCCTTGCCATAGGGATTCTGGTCGACCATGGGGCCGGCGCTGCCGGAGGTGTTCCATTCCTTGCAGTTGGTCACGCAGGCTTGGCAGCCGACGCAGACGTTGAGGTCGATGACGAGAGCGAGTTGGGTCATTTCGACACCTTGCCAGCGAAGAAATTCCAGACGCTTCGGCTTTCGGATTGTCCCGGATAGCGCTTCATCGGTTCGAACTGCGGCGAGGTCTGCTCAGGTTCGCCCGCCTCCGCCTTGTAGATGCGCACGCGCACGTCGTACCACGCGGCCTGGCCGGTGATGGGATCGGAGTTGGAAACGTGTCCTGCGCCGCCAGGCAGCTCCTCGGAGATCAGGTGGTTCAGCAGGAAGCCGCGCTGCGACTCGTTGGCGTCGGGACTCAAGCCCCAGGCACCCGCGGCCTTGCCGATCGCATTCCAGGTCCACACCGTGCCCGGCTCGACGGCGTCGGAGTGCTGCGCCATGCAGCGCACCTTGCCCCACGGGCTCTCGACCCAGATCCAGTCGCCGTCCGCGATGCCGAGGTGCCGCGCCGTCTGCGTGTTCACATGCAGGAGATTGTGCGCATGGATCTGCCGCAGCCAGGCGTTCTGCGAGTCCCACGAGTGGTACATCGCCATCGGCCGCTGCGTGATCGCGGCGAGCGGATACTTTTGCTTGTCGGTGGCCTGGCCTTCCAGCGTATCGGCGTAGAAGGGCAGCGGATCGAACCAGGTCTCGATGCGCTTCTTCAAGTGCTCGGGCGGCTTGCGCGTCAGGCCCTTGCCCTGCGCTGCGCTGCGGAACTTCTGCAGCACTTCGGAATAGAGATGGATCAGGATCGGCTCGGCGTAGCGCGTGATGCGATTGCGCTGGCTCCACTCGAGGTAGCCCTTGTTCCAGTTGCGCATGTACTGGTAGCTCTTGGGCAGCTCGTAGTGGAAGACGCAGTCGTTCTTGGCGTACATCTCCCACTGGTTGGGGTTGGGCTCGCCGCGCATGAACTTCTCGCCGCCCTTGCCCCGCCAGCCGGCGAGGAAACCGATGCCCGAGCCCGGCTCGGTCTCGTAGTTGATGATGAAGTCCGGGTAGTCGCGATACTTGCGGCCGCCGTCCTTGTTCACGAACACCGGCAGCTTGAGCCGCGTGCCGAGTTCGATCAGCACTTCCTGGAACGGCTTGCATTCGCCCGTCGGCGGCACCACCGGCACGCGCACCGAGTCGACCGGACCGTCGAATTCCGAGATCGGCCGGTCGAGGATCGACATCACGTCGTGGCGCTCGAGGTAGGTCGTGTCCGGCAGGATCAGGTCGGCGAAGGCCGTCATCTCCGACTGGAAGGCGTCGGCGACGACGATGAACGGGATCTTGTACTCGCCCGTCTCGTCCTTGTCGTTCAACATCTTCCTGACCTCGACGGCGTTCATCGTCGAGTTCCACGCCATGTTGGCCATGAAGATCATCAGCGTGTCGATCTTGTAGGGGTCGCCGCGCCAGGCGTTGGTGATGGCGTTGTGCATCAGGCCGTGCACGGACAGCGGGTACTCCCACGAAAAGCCCTTGTCGAGGCGCACCGGCGAGCCGTCCTCGTCGACGAACAGGTCGTCGGGGTCGGACGGCCAGCCCAGCGCCATGCCGTCGAGCGGCCGGTTCGGCTGCACCGCTTTCGGATGGTTCGGCGTGCGCGCGCAGGGCGGGATCGGCCGCGGGAAAGGCACCTTGTGGCGGAAGCCGCCGGGCCGGTCGATGGTGCCGAGCAGCGACATCAGGATGCCGAGCGCGCGGATGGTCTGGAAGCCGTTGGAGTGCGCGGCCAGGCCGCGCATCGCATGGAAGGCGACCGGATTGCCGGTCACGGTGTCGTGCTCGACGCCCCAGGTATCGGTCCAGGAAATCGGCAGCTCGATCTTCTGGTCGCGCGCCGTCACGCCCATCTCGTGCGCGAGGCGGCGGATGGTGTCGGCCGGAATGCCGGTGATGCCCTCGGCCCATTCCGGCGTGTAGTCCTTGACGCGCTCCTGCAGCAGCTGGAACGACGGCTTGACGACCGTGCCGTCGCCCATCCTGAACTCGCCGCGCAGGTAGGGATCGGCGCCGGCCGTATGCGTCACGACCGGGCGATTGGTGTTGCGGTCCCACCAGAGCTTGTCCTGCGGATCGTAGCAGGCCTCTTCCTGGGGCACCTCGGCGCGCACGAACATGCCGAATTCGTCGCTCGCCTCGGCGACGTTCACGAGCTGCCCGGCGTTCGAGTGGCGCACCAGGAAGTCGCGGTCGTAGAGTCCCTTGGCGATGATCTCGTGGATGAAGGCCAGCAGCAGCGCGCCGTCCGTGCCCGGTCGGATCGGCACCCATTCGTCGGCGATGGCCGAGTAGCCGGTGCGCACCGGATTGATCGAGACGAAGCGTCCGCCGTCGCGCTTGAACTTCGACAGCGCGATCTTCAGCGGATTCGAGTGATGGTCCTCGGCCGTGCCGATCATCACGAACAGCTTGGCGCGGTCGAGGTCCGGCCCGCCGAATTCCCAGAACGAGCCGCCGATCGTGTAGATCATGCCGGCGGCCATGTTCACGGAGCAGAAGCCGCCGTGCGCCGCGTAGTTCGGCGTGCCGAACTGGCGCGCGAACAGGCCCGTCAGCGCCTGCATCTGGTCGCGGCCCGTGAACAGCGCGAACTTCTTCGGATCGGTCGCGCGGATCTTGCCCAGCCGCTCGGCCAGCGTGGAGAACGCCTCTTCCCAGGAGATCGGCTCGAACTCGCCGGCGCCGCGCTCCGAGCCCGGCTTGCGGCGCAGCGGCCGCGTCAGCCGCGCCGGCGAATACTGCTTCATAATGCCCGACGAGCCCTTGGCGCAGATCACGCCCTTGTTGAGCGGATGGTCGGGATTGCCGTCGATGTAGCGGACTTCGCCGTCGCGCAGATGCACGCGGATGCCGCAGCGGCATGCGCACATGTAGCAGGTGGTTTTCTTGATCTCTTCGACCGGAGTTGGGGTCATTCTGATTTGCGTGATGGAAATTTCGGTAAATTAGACTTTTGCTATATTCTCCGCGCTGCGGCCTTTTGCAGCAACACAACGTGTTTATTCATCGATAAGCGAGAGCGTCATGCCTGTCCCGGATTTCAACGAAGCCGAGCTCAAAATTGCCGGCCAGACCTTGCGCGAGCGTTATGGCCGCGACATTCCGATCGAGACTGCCGAAGCGGAAATCGGCGTCGGCGACGACCCCGAACTGACCGCGTGCCCGGTGCTCTACTGGGAGGAACGCGGCGCCCACTTCGTCGTCTTCAAGATAGCCGATAGCCGCTATCGCGCGCAGTTCTTCTATTCCGAGGCGCAGCAGTTCGGCACCGGCAAGAGCGATTTCGACAACCTCGGCGATTGCCTCGTCACCGTGCTGCAGGTGCAGTCCGATCACGAGCGCCAGATGGCGGGCGTGCGCAGCGGCACCACCGCCCATGACCTGACCGGCGACGACTACGACGGCCCGCTCGTCATATGAAGGTCTGCATCGTCTCCGACAGCCACGACCGCGGCCCGATGCTGGCGGCCGCCATCGGCGCCGCGCAGCACGAGGGCGCCGCGGCCGTCATCCATTGCGGCGACCTGATCGGCGTGAATACCGTCAAGGCCTCGCTCAAGCTCGGGCTGCCGCTGCACGTGATCCACGGCAACAACCTCGGCGATCTCGTCGCGCTCGCGCGCGTCGCCTGCCATTCCGACGGCCTGCTCAACTACCACGGCCGCGACGCGGATCTCACGCTCGGCGGACGGCGCATCTTCGTCACGCACTACCCGCACTACGGCCATGGCATGGCCTGCACCGGAAACTACGACCTGGTCTGCTGCGGCCACAGCCACGAGGCCTCCGTCGTCCGGCAGCCGAACATCCAGGGCGGGCAGACGTGGCTGGTGAATCCGGGCACCATCGCCGGCCTCGGCGCCGCCGCCGCCACCTGGATACTCGGCGACCTCGAGACCATGAGCTTTTCCATCCGCCGGCTCGAAGGCTGACGCCTGCTCTCGATGACGCGAGCGCGCTGCTTCGCCCGGCCCATCCGGACGCTTTGCCGGCTTGCCGCGATCGCCGCCGTCGCGATCGCCGCCGGCTTGCCGCCCGCGGCGCTGGCCGCGGACAAGGCGCTGCGCTGCTACCGCGCGCGCGACACCGTCGCCTGCCTCGTCGCCATCGCGCGGGAGAAGCTCAAGCGCGTCGCCGACGCCAACGATCGCGCCGACGCGATCGGCGACCTGCTGTACGCGCTGGCCGCCACGCACGGCGACGACGCCTCGCTGATGAAGGAAGCGCGCACGCTCGCCGGCGACAGGAGCGTCCGGCCGGCGAAGCAGATGGACCTGCTCTATTCGATCGACATGCGCGAAAGCGTCGCGGCGCCGCCCGCGCAGGAGTCGTATGCCGCCGCGCTGCGCCGCTTCGCCGCGCTGGAGAGCGAGCTCAAGGGCGGCGCGCTCGCCGAGCTCTATGTCAACGCCTGCGCCATCATCGGCTGGGACGATCCGTTCCGCGAGCGCTGGCTCGACTTCGCCGAGCGCGTC
>DAIDAU010000218.1 GCA_027310465.1 Rhodocyclaceae bacterium | reverse complement strand
ACGACCGACGGCACGGGCTGCTACGCGACCAGCGTCGCCAAGGTCTTCGCCGCCGGCGACGTGCGCCGCGGCCAGTCGCTGGTCGTCTGGGCGATCCGCGAAGGCCGCCAGTGCGCGCGCGCCGTCGACGAGTTCCTCATGGGCAGCACGGTGCTGCCGCGCTGATCGGTAGGATGGTCGAACAGAAGACGCCGGTGCCCGACACCGGCGTTTTTACGTCGGGAGACTGTAAAATCCGGGCTTCCGCGACAACGCCAATGCCATGAACATCGTCATCCTCGCTGCCGGCCAGGGCAAGCGCATGCGCTCCGACCTGCCCAAGGTGCTGCACCCGATCGCCGGCAAGCCGATGCTGGCGCACGTCATCGCCACGGCGCGCAGCCTTTCGCCCAAGCGCATCGCCGTCGTCTACGGCCATGGCGGCGAGCGGGTGCGCGAAGCGCTGGCGGCCGACGATCTGCTGTGGGCCAAGCAGGAGCCGCAGCTCGGCACCGGCCACGCGGTGCTGCAGGCCTTGCCGCTGCTCGATCCGGCGCAGCCGACGCTGGTGCTCTACGGCGACGTGCCGCTGATGCGCGCCGACACGCTGCGCGAACTCGTCGCCACGGCCGGCGACGACGCGCTTGCCCTGCTGACCGCCCGTCTCGACGATCCTTGCGGTTATGGCCGCATCGTCCGCATCGACGGCGCCATCCGACGCATCGTCGAGGAGAAGGATGCCGACGACGCCGAGCGCGCGATCGACGAGATCAACACCGGCATCCTCGTGGCGCCGACCGCGGCACTGGCGCGCTGGCTGCCGTCCTTGGGCAACCGCAACGCGCAGGGCGAGTACTACCTGACGGACATCGTCGCGCTGGCGGTCGCCGAGGGCCTGTCGGTCCGCTCGGCCCAGCCCGCGGCGCGTTGGGAAGTCCAGGGCGTGAACAGCAAGCAGCAGCTGGCGGAGCTCGAACGCGTGCACCAGCGCAGCGTCGCCGAGCGCCTGCTCGAGCAGGGCGTGACGCTGCTGGACCCGGCGCGCATCGACGTGCGCGGCGAACTGGTCTGCGGCAGGGACGTGACCATCGACGTCGGCTGCGTGTTCGAAGGCCGCGTCGAACTCGCGGACGGCGTCGGCGTCGGCCCGAACTGCGTGCTGAAGGACGTCGGCGTCGGCGCCGGGACACGCATCCATGCCTTCTGCCACCTGGAGTCGGCGAAGGTCGGCGCGGGCAACGTCATCGGTCCCTACGCCCGGCTGCGCCCCGGCGCGCAGCTCGGCAGCGACGTCCATGTCGGCAACTTCGTCGAGATCAAGAACAGCACGATCGCCGACCACTCGAAGGCCAACCATCTCGCCTACATCGGCGACGCGACGGTCGGCAGCCGCGTCAACGTCGGCGCCGGCACCATCACCTGCAACTACGACGGCGCCAACAAGCACCGCACCGTGATCGAGGACGACGTCTTCATCGGTTCGGATACGCAGCTCGTAGCGCCGGTCACCGTCGGCCGCGGCGCCACGCTGGGGGCGGGCACGACGCTGACGCGCGACGCGCCGGCGGACCAGCTCACCGTTTCGCGCGCGCGCCAGACGAGCGTGCCCGGCTGGAAACGGCCCCAGAAAACCAAGAAGGACTGAGATATGGCCCCCCACGCTCGCAAAACCGGCTCGCTGCCCCCCACGGGGGGGCGCATGCCCCCTTGGGGCGGCCCTACGGAGGCATAGCATGTGCGGAATCGTCGCGGGCGCCGAGATCCCGCATGGCGGAAGGAACATCATCGCGGTCCTGATCGAGGGCCTCAAGAAGCTCGAATACCGCGGCTACGATTCGGCGGGACTGGCCGTCGTCGTCCATCGCAAGCTGGCCCGCCTGCGCAGCGTCGGCCGTGTCGCCGAACTGGAAGCCCAGGCCGAGCGCAGCGGGCTCTCCGCGGTCACCGGCATCGCGCATACGCGCTGGGCGACGCACGGCGCGCCCTGCGAGCGCAACGCGCATCCGCACATCTCCAACGGCGGCTTGGCCGTCGTCCACAACGGCATCATCGAGAATTTCGCCGAGTTGCGCGGCGAGCTTGCCGGTCTCGGCTACGAATTCGTCTCCGATACCGACACCGAAGTCATCGCCCATCTGATCGAGCACACGCTGCGGGCGGAACCCGATCTGCTCGCGGCCGTCCGCAAGACGGTGCAGCGGCTCAAGGGGGCCTATGCGATCGCCGTGGTGCGCGAGTCGGAGCCGTCGCGCGTGGTGGTAGCGCGCGAGGGCGCGCCGCTGCTGCTGGGAATCGGCGAGCACGGCCATTACGCGGCTTCGGACGCCTCGGCGCTGCTGCAGGTGACGCGCCGCATGGTCTATCTGGAGAACGGCGATATCGCCGAGATCACCGCCGACGCCTGGCGCGTGGTCAGGAGCGACGGCAGCGCCGTGGAGCGCCCAATCGCGCTGTCGCAACTCTCGGCCGACGCCGTCGAACTCGGCCGCTTCCGCCATTACATGCAGAAGGAGATCTTCGAGCAGCCCGACGCGCTGGCGAACACGCTGGAGATGGCGGGCGCGGCGAAGAGCATCCAGCCGGGCCTGTTCGGCGCCGAGGCGGAAGAGGCGCTGCGCGGCGTCGATTCCGTGCTGATCCTCGCCTGCGGCACCAGCTGGCACTCCGGCATGGTGGCGCGCTACTGGCTCGAATCCCTCGCCGGCGTGCCCTGCAGCGTCGAGATCGCCAGCGAATACCGCTACCGCGACTCGGTGCCGCGCGCGAACCGGCTGGTCGTCGCCATCTCGCAATCGGGCGAGACGGCCGATACGCTGGCGGCCCTGCGCCACGCGCGCGAGCTCGGACAGCCGCTGACGCTGGCGATCTGCAACGTGCCGGAATCGGCCATCGTGCGCGAATCGAAGCTGCGCTTCATCACGCGCGCGGGTCCCGAGATCGGCGTCGCTTCCACCAAGGCGTTCACCACGCAGCTCGCCGCGCTGTTCCTGCTGACGCTGGTGCTGGCGAAGCTGCGCGGCCGGCTCGCCGAGGCGCAGGAGCGCGATCACCTCGCGGCGCTGCGCCACCTTCCCGTCGCCGTGCAGAAGGTGCTGGCGCTGGAGCCCGAGATCGAGCGCTGGGCCGAGGACTTCGCCGCCAAGCAGCACGCGCTGTTCCTCGGCCGCGGCCACCACTATCCGATCGCGCTCGAAGGCGCGCTGAAGCTCAAGGAAATTTCCTACATCCACGCCGAGGCTTACCCGGCCGGTGAGTTAAAGCACGGGCCGCTCGCGCTCGTGGACCGTGACATGCCGGTGGTGGTGATCGCGCCGAACGACGCGTTGCTGGAAAAGGTGAAGTCGAACATGCAGGAAGTGCGCGCCCGCGGCGGCGAGCTGTACGTGTTCGCCGACGCCGATTCCCGTTTCGCCGAATCCGAAGGGGTGCACGTCATCCGCACCCCGCGGCACGTGGGCGTGCTCTCGCCGGTGGTGCACGCGGTGCCGGTGCAACTGCTCGCCTACCACGCCGCGCTCAAGAAGGGCACGGACGTGGACAAGCCG
>DAIDAU010000215.1 GCA_027310465.1 Rhodocyclaceae bacterium | reverse complement strand
GTCCCAGTCGAGCCAGATGGTCTCGGCGTTCGCGCCGGCGAACTGCTTGGTCATCAGCGGCGCCGAGGCGTCGAGCCGCGCCGCCGTCTTCCACGCGACGTGGCGCAGCGGATCGGAGGGCTGATGGTTGCGCAGGCCGGCGAAGTCCTCGCTGCCGCGGCTGTCCTGCAACCTTCCGCCGGCCTTGCCGCCGGCCGTCGGCAGCGGCGGCGCGCTGGCCTTCGGCTGCGGATAGACGAGGCAATGCATGGCCGGCGCCACATAGCTCCAGGCGCGCACCAGGCCGAGCGGATAGCTGGTCTCGAGCGTGACGCGCGGCAGCGCCAGCCAGCCGCGCCGCGCCGCCGGCACGGCGACCAGCGCCTCGGTGACGCCCGCGCCGATGTCGACGTCGATCCCGCTGACGTCGGGCACGACGGCCCGAATCCGCCGCCGTTCGCCGGCGGCGCTCAGCAGCAGGCCGAAGCGCGCGATGTCGCCGGCGAAGACGGGGTCGGCGCGGCCGGTGTCGACGCGCAGGCCGACGAGGTTGCGGAAGGAATGCAGGATCGTCACCACGCCGAGCCCCGCCAGCAGGAAGACGAGCGCGTGGCCGAGGCTCAGCGTGTAGTTGATCGAGGCCAGCAGCATCACGAGCAGCGCGACGGCGTAGGCGAGGCCGGCGCGCGTCGGCAGCACATACACGCGCCGCTGCACCAGCACGATGGGCGTCGGCTCGGGCGGGCGCGTGCGCAGCGCCCATGTCGCGAAACGCTCCTGGAGCGTTGCTGCGAGGCTCACGGAAGCACCCTCCCCCCGGCCCCCTCCTCGAGAGAGGGGGTGACGACGGTTCGCCGCTGCGCGGCTCCACAGGATGGCTGGCGCCCCTTCGGGCGGCCGTACGGGCCGCTCACGGAATCGGCACGGCCTCGATCAGCCGCGCCGCGATGTCGGCGGCGCTCATGCGGCCGGTCGCTTCGCCGCTCGGCCGCAGCCGGTGGATGGCGACGCCCGGGAGCACCGCCTGCACGTCTTCCGGCAGCGCATGGTCGCGGCCTTCGATCAGCGCCCAGGCGCGCGCCGCGGCGATCAGCGCCAGCGCCGCGCGCGGGCTCAGCCCCGTCTGCCACTGCGGCGAGCTGCGCGTGTATTGCACCAGCGCCTGCACGTAGTCGATGAGCGCGTCGGCGACGTGCACCTCGGCGGCGGCCGCCTGGAACTCGAGCAGCGTCCGCGCGTCGAGGCAGGGCGCGAGCTGCGCCAGCATCTCGCGGCGGTCGCGGCCGGACAGCAGCGCGCGCTCGGCGGCGCGGTCCGGATAGCCGAGCTCGATGCGCATCAGGAAGCGGTCGAGCTGCGATTCCGGCAGCGGGAAGGTGCCGATCTGGTGGGCGGGGTTCTGCGTGGCGATGACGAAGAACGGCGCGGGCAACGGCCGCGTCCGGCCTTCGGCGGTGACCTGTCGTTCTTCCATGGCTTCGAGCAGCGCGCTCTGCGTCTTGGGCGTCGCGCGGTTGACTTCGTCGGCGAGCACAAGTTGCGCGAAGATCGGACCGGGGTGGAACTGGAAGCTGCCCTTGTCGCGGTCGAACACCGAGATGCCGATGATGTCGGCCGGCAGCATGTCGCTGGTGAACTGGACGCGCTGGAAGTC
>DAIDAU010000207.1 GCA_027310465.1 Rhodocyclaceae bacterium | reverse complement strand
TGGTCGGCGACAATTATCTTGACCGGTTGACGACAACTATCTTGGCCGGTTGAGCGCGGCCGCCGGGTGCGCTCGGGTGTCGGGGGTTTAGAGTGGTTCCTCAAACAATGAGAACGAGGAATCGACGGTGCCCGGCAAGCGCATTACGGATCATCAGGTGAGCAAATACAAGGAATTACGCAGGCACTTCAATCAAGAAGCGGCAGCCGCGAAGGCGGGCGTGAGTGTGCGTAGCGCCCGACGTATCGAGCAACAGACGACGTTGCCGTCGCAGCGCGAACCGAGACACTGGCGCACGCGGTCCGATCCATTGGCCGGCGTGTGGGAGACGGAATTGCTGCCGCTATTGCGCTCGGCGCCGGCTCTGACGGCGGTAACACTGCTCGAGGAATTGCAGAGGCGGTACCCAGAGCGCTTCGGTAGCGGCCTGCTACGTACGTTGCAGCGCCGGGTGCGACGTTGGCGGGCGCTCGAAGGCGAAGAGCGGGAGGTGTTCTTTGCCCAAGAGCACGAACCGGGACGGTTAGGGCTGTCGGACTTTACCGACGCACGCGAGCTCGCGGTTCGTATTGCTGGCGAAGCGCTCGATCACCGGCTATATCAATTCGCACTTGCCTACTCGGGGTGGCGTCACGTGGAGGTGGTGCTGGGAGGCGAGAGCTTTGTTGCACTCTCGGGCGGGCTGCAAAACGCCTTGTGGGCACTTGGCGGCGTGCCAGTTGAGCATCGCACCGACAGTCTATCGGCGGCATTCAACAATTTAGCTGAGCGCGAGGAGCTCCGGCGCCGCTACGAAGATCTGTGCACGTGCTACGGCATGCGCGCCACGCGCAACAACCTTGGGGCGAGCCATGAGAATGGCTCGATCGAAGCGCGCCAGGGCACGATCAAGCGCTTCATCGAGCAGGCGCTGCTGTTGCGCGCAAGCCGCGAGTTTGCAAGCTTGCAGGAGTACCGGCAGTTTGTGGCCGAGGTGGCTGCGCGGGCCAATGCCCGCGTTAGCAAGGCGCTGACGGTGGAGCGCGCCTGCCTACGGGCGCTGCCGGCGCGAAGGAGCAGCGACTACGAGGAGCTTGATGCTCGCGTGACCAAGTTCGCGCTACTGTCGGTGAAGAAGGCGTCCTACTCGGTGCCCTCGCGGCTCATCGGACATCGACTGAAGGTGCGTCTGTACGACGAGCGCATCGAAGCGTATTTGGGCGAGCATCGGGTATTTGAGGCGGCACGCGTTCGGCCGGGGCCGGGCGCGCAGCGCCCCAAGCTGATCGACTACCGGCATCTGTTGCCTGCGCTCAAGCGCAAGCCCGGCGCCCTGGTACGTTGGCGCTACCGCGATGCGCTGTTTCCCCGAAGTGAATATGCAAGCACCTGGCAGCGGTTGATCGAGCAGCTTCCCGAGAACCGCGCTGCCCGCATCATGATCGGGCTGCTCGATCTCGCAGCGAGCCACGGCTGCGAAGCGGCGCTCGCCCAGCGGCTTACCGAAATCGCGGCGTGCGACGAACTGCCGGATTTGCAACGCCTCACCGAGGAATTTGCGCCGCGCCAACCGAGCATGCCGACGGTGTCGGTCGCGCTGCCAGGTCTTGAGCTCTACGACAGACTGATGGAGGCCGCGTGAGCGCCGCGACAAGCGTGACCGCCGATGCCGCACGACTGCCGATCATGCTCACGGAGTTGCGTCTACCCAGCATCAAGCGTCTTTGGGCCTCGGTTGCCGCGCAATCGGATCGCGAGGGCTGGCGCGCCGAGCGGCTGCTCTCAGTGTTGATCGAGCAGGAATTGGCCGAACGCGAGACGCGCAGGCTTGCGCGTCATCGCCTGCAAGCGAATCTCGCGCCGGACAAAACCCTTGCCAACTTCGACTTCGAGCAGGTGCCCACGATCTCCAAGGCGCATGTGACGGCGCTTGCCGAAGGCGACGCCTGGATCGAGAAGGGCGCCAATCTGCTGCTATTCGGGCCGCCCGGGTCGGGCAAGTCGCATTTGGTGAGCGGCATCGGGCATGCCTTGATCGACCGCGGCTGGCGCGTGCTCTTTGCGCGCACGGGTGATCTGGTGCAACGGCTTCAGGCGGCGCGCCGCGACCTGCGGCTGCCTGCAGAGCTCGCCAAGCTCGATCGGTTCGATTTGCTGGTGCTCGATGACATTAGCTACGTACGCCGTGATCAAGCCGAGACGAGTGTTCTATTCGAACTCATCTCGGAGCGCTATGAGCATAAGAGCATCGCACTCACGGCGAATCAGCCGTTCTCGGCCTGGGACTGCATCTTCCCGGATGCCGCGATGACCGTGGCTGCCGTGGACCGCCTGGTGCACCACGCGACGATCCTGGAAATGAACGTGGAGAGTTATCGCCGCAAAGCAGCTCGTCCGGGGCGCGCCCCGGACGAGCTGCAGAGGACTAAACCCAACAAGAAATGAAGCGATTCAACTCCCCGACACACCGGCCAGGATAATTGACGCCGGCCGGACAGAATAGTTGACGCCAGGCA